>JBDGUQ010000105.1:0-6248 GCA_042215785.1 Candidatus Aenigmatarchaeota archaeon | reverse complement strand
GGAAGCACTTAACCTTGCATGTGTACAATTTAGGGATAGGAGGAGGGGAATAAGAAGAACATATCAGCTGGCCGAAATTGTACAAAAACCAAGTAGAGGAGATTCGGGAATTTCTCTAGATGTGAACGTAATGTACAGATGGAAAGGTAAAAGCGATACAATAGAAAAGATAAAGGACTCAGTAAGATTGATGAACGACATTCAGATGCACACTGGAATGAGCGAAAAGGAGATACAGAAAGATCTTGAGAAGAAACAAGAAATACTTCAATGGATGTTGGACAATGGAATAAACACTGTGAATACTGTAGGAAAGGTTATGGCAGATTACTATAAAGATGATAGTAAAGTTTATGACCTTGTGGAAAAGGACAAAAAACCAAAACAAATCTTCAATGAAGATCTGCTTCAAGAATTGAAAAAATCGGAATAGGCCTTTGTTATGAAACTAAAAATATTCTTGTTACTATCTTTGATATCAATTCTTTTAATTTACAATGGACAAGGATTAGAAATTGGTGATCCAAACGAGGATTTTTTTGTCAACAATAAAATAAAACAACAATCCTTTGACCTGAGTATAAAAAACGACGAATTCATTGAAACACTGAGGAATAACAAATGGGGAGTATTTTATCTGAACATAGGCATTTTCGTAATGATCTATTTTTCTGCAGTTTTCTTGGTTCCATATATCCGTTTAGCCATCGACATAAGAAATTTAGAAAAGGAAGAAGATGAACTCGTTAAAACGAGGAAGAAAATAGAGAGAAATTATTTCAAAAGGAAAATCGATAAAGAAACATTCAGAAAGCTCCTGACCAAGAATAGGAATAACCTATATCAGCTAAGAAGCAAATTAAAAAATAGGGAAGGGGAGTTTGAAAAATTGAATAGAAAGGTTTTCTACCCAAACGAATTCTTTCCTTATTTCAAATTATTTACAGAATTTATAGGGGAGAAGGTTCAAAAATTTAAGCAAGAAAGATACAAGAATAGATAATGGTGATCTTTTTTGAATGACAAACGAATTTCAACAGGTATCGAGGGTTTAGATGAAAAAATGCGTGGTGGTTTTCTAGAAAATAGCGTAAACCTCATAACAGGGAAAACAGGAACCGGTAAAACTGCTCTGTGTGCATCTTTCATAAAAAAAGGTGCAGAAGAAGGACAAAATGGCGTATATGTTACAACCGAAGAAAGCGAAGAAGGAATAATAAAAGACATGGAATCGATGTTTAGTTGGAATTTCAAAAAACTCCAAGACAAGGAAAAATTAAAGATGATAACACTAAAACCTATTTTCCCTTCCGAAAGTATAGAAGAACTTAACAAGCTGGCCCGTAACTATATTTCAAATTTCTTGAGGGAACTCAAAGAAAGTGTCAAAGAACTCGAAGCAGAGAGGGTGGTCATTGATTCTGTCTCTCTAATAGAAATGTTTGTTCAAAACGAATACATAGCAAGAGTCGCCCTATCTTCACTGATAGATACTTTGAAAGATTTAGAGGCCACTACAATAGTTGTAGGAACTCTACCGGAATCATCGAGAGGGTTAACAGATGAAGGAATTGCTGAATACCTTGTAGATAGTATTATAAAAATGGAATTTCTCCCTGTAGTCGAGGAATATGATAGAACATTGACTATAAGAAAAATGAGGAGAACGGACCATTCGACAGATATACATCCATTTAAGATAACGCCAGATGGTTTGAAAGTAGTAGAAATCAGATGAATCCTAGATTAGCTTGTCCTCTATTTTGATACCTTTCCCGGTTATTTCAAAAGAACGTGTTTCCATACTGTGTTCCATATCACGCATTTTTCTTATTTGTAAAGCTCTATATCCCTTCTTGCCAACACCCATGAAGTATAATTTGATTACACCATCGGTAACGTACTCTTCGACGTTGTATCTACTCAATTCCTTCTTAGAAGGTGTTTCAGTTGTTAGTAATGAGGTCGTGTTGGTTTCTTTGAATAATTTAACCAATTTGAAAAGGTTCTTCCTTATGTTATATTTGTCCTTATAGTACAAAGAAAGGATAGAGGTGGAGTCAATTACTGCCCTGTCAATATTACTTTCCTTTATCTCATCCTTAAACCAAAAAAGATCATCTTGTTCTCCTGTAAATGGGAGCATATGTTTCATTGAAAGGTTTTCATTTTCTTCGTGTTTTTCAAAATCCCATCCAAACAAACTTGCCGATTGTTTGATATCTTTTGGGGATTCTTCAAAGGTTATAAATAGACAATTGTCTCCTCTTTTTAGGCCTTCCCAGAGATACTGCATACCCAATATAGTTTTACCAGTTCCTGTAGCACCACTGACTAAAACAGAAGATCCTTTGACCAGTCCTCCTTGTAAAAGATCATCTAATCCTTCTATGCCAGTTTCAACTCTTTTCATAGTCACAAAAATTATTTTATATTTCCTTCTTTATTAAACTTATAGGTGCTACTTTGAATGACGAGATAAAAAGAATTCCAATGGTTCCATTTCCAATGGACAAAGCACTTTCGATATCGAAAAGGTTCAGAGGCATTGGAAGTAAATTGCAGAAAATGATACCGAGTTTGAAAAAGGATCTATATCAGAGCGAAATCGATGTAGAACCCGTAGAATATATGAGTTTGGTATTTTTAACCGCTGTTTTCTATGGTGGACTTACTGGAAGCTTAATAGCAATAATAACTTTATTTACTGAGGGACCTGTCTTTTTATCTCCTATAATTGGCCTGATATTCTTCGTATTCGGACTTTACTTCACAAGTTTTTATCCTAAATTATCTGCTAGGAAAAGGATAAAAAAACTGGAGATGAACCTTCTCTTTGCACTAAGACATATGTTAATAGAAGTGAGAAGTGGTGTTCCGTTATTCGACGCCATGACAGGAGTTACCGAAGGATATGGTGAGATATCAACGGAATTCAAAAAGGTGGTAAGAGAAATAAATGGTGGTAAGGATCAAACCGAAGCTCTCGATGAAGCCGCCGATAGGAATCCTTCCCTCTATTTCAGAAGAGCAATATGGCAATTAGTTAATGCTGTAAAGGGAGGTGGGGATATAGGCAATACTTTGGAAGCCATAACAAATAATTTTGCAAAGAAGCAGAGTACTGAAATAAAAAATTATGGGGAAAAATTGAACCCTTTCACAATGATATACATGATAGTTTCAGTCATAATACCCAGTCTTGGGATAACTTTTTTGATAATCTTATCATCATTCCTAGGAATAGGTATTCCTGACATTCTTTTCCCAACTATCTTATTGGGACTTGGTCTATTCCAATTCTTCTTCATGGGATTCATAAAAAATAAAAGACCGGCTATCTCAATGTAGGTATAATTATGAGAAAGATATACGAAACCTTCGGAGAAATTGTCCCTTACACAGACAGTTTAGAAGATATACTTAATTACGCCGGTCTATATGAAACATCAGCATTGAGATTTTCAGGCTTCATGCTATTGTATTCTATAGCCGTAGGGATAACTTCTTTTTCCCTGAGTTTCATACTTTTTGGACCACTCCTATCCATACCTATTGGAATAATAGGTTTTGTTGGTTTTCAGGGACTCGTTTACATAATTTTAGTTCTTACCGCAGATAGTAGGGCAGGTACCGTGGAAGAGATATTGCCAGATGCCCTATTGTTGATGGCTGCAAATATAAGGGCAGGCATGTCAATGGATAGAGCAATATGGCTTTCGGCCAGACCGGAATTTGGACCACTGGAAGAAGAAATCAAGAGGGTTGGCAGAAAAGTTTTCAGTGGGACGACCATGGAAAAGGCCTTATTGGATATGAATACGAGGATCAAATCTGATATAATGGATAGGGCAGTAAGGCTTATAACAGAAGGCATAAAATCAGGGGGTGAGATGGCCCATTTACTGGAAGAAACGGCTTCAGATATAAGGAATTCTCAAGCGATGCAAAAGGAAGTCAAAAGTAATGTCATGATGTATTCCATGTTTATAATCTTTGCATCGGTCCTGGGTTCGCCCCTATTGTTTTCCATCTCCTTATACTTCGTTGAAACTACAAATGAATTATGGGGAGCACAGATGTCGGGTTCCCAGAAAGGATTTGAGAAAATGGGCGGATTCATTAAAATGGAAGGTCCTCAGATAACTGTAGGAGAACTTCAATTATTTTCAATAGCATGTATCCTACTCACAACTGTATCCGGGTCTTTGTTGATAGGTCTAATTCAAAACGGAGAGTCTAAAACAGGATTGAAATATGCACCTATCATGGCTGGCGGTGGTCTTGCAGTATTCTTCATATCCAAATTCCTGGTATCATCGATTTTCGGAGCATTCGTCGGATTTTAAATTACTATTTGTTTTTATCTATCCATTCACTAGCATCTTCTTTACTCCATTTTCCAACTTCTTCTCTTTCTAGTGTAATATCTTTTTTGTTCGCTATATTCATTATGTAATCCACTTGCTTTTCCGTTGCCATATTCGATTCCTTTCTACTAGGAATTGTAGGCCTTAATTTCTCATATACTTTCCCTAACATCTGTATATCTTCTTCACAGTGACTCTCAATCTCCTTGATATTGCCTTCTTTATATAGGTTTTCAACTTCTCTCCCATTGAAAACCCTGTTGTGATCTATGCCTAGAATATTGCAGGCAATGTCCAACCTTATCCAATTGAATTTCTCATCCAATCCTGACAGCAGAAGCATACAGTCCAAGTGATTTGAAGAATACATATTCCACTTGTTTTCATTTATATCCAAAGACGGTTTGATTCCCTTGATCCTACTCCTAACTTTCAGGAAAGGTACATCGAATCCAAATCCATTCCAAGTAACAATTCTATCAGGATTCAACTCGCTGATTTTGGTCCAGAAATCCTCAAGAAGTTTTTCCTCATCCCCATTTCTCAATATTACAGTCTCTTCTGGAGTTTTGAGACCTATTACAAAAGTTCTAGAAAAGACTGGGTGCCTTCCTCTGGGAAATTTCTTCTCTATCAAATATTCTAAGGTCTCCTCATCGTCAAATTTTTCCGGAAGTGTCTCTATATCCAGTATAACGTAATTTTCAGAGGTCATACGTAAATTATAATCACGGAAGAATTTATAATTTAATTCAATAATTTTTACATAAACCCCAAATCCGAACACTTTAACCGAATAAATGCGTAACATTTATAAAATAGAAGAATAAAACTATACTAGGTGAATATGAAATGAAGAATAGAAAAGGACAAACTGCCATGGAATATTTGATGACATATGGTTGGGCTATCCTGATAATTCTGGTAGTAGGAGGAGTACTGTACTACTATGGAGTTTTCTCACCATCTACATTGGTAGGTAAGTCAAAAACAGGATTCAGTAGTGTAGATGTGGTCGATTACACACTTACAGCAAGTGATGATTCTTTGAATCTACTATTGGAAAATAGGGCAGGAACAGATATCAACATTACAGGTATTGAAGTGGACGGTAATTCAAATGCTATATCACCAGAAATAACACTTGGTGCTGGAGACAGAACAGACAGTTTCGTGACAGCAACAACAACAGGACTTGATGTAGATTCTGGAGATGCATACCAATTAGAAGGTGTAGTCATACAATATGAAAGGTTAGATGCTCCTGGACAGACATTGTCAAGCTCAGGAACCCTAGCAGGAAAAGCAGGTTAATTCCTTAAAAGATTAAACAACTGCAGTAGAATTTTACTTTTTTTATTATTTATTATAGGTCATAACCAAGGATAAAAGAAATGAAAAAAACTATTTTTTGTTTTTTAATATTAGTCTTTTTGGCTCCAGCATGTAAAGCCAATTCCTATGGACATGTTTCTCCGAAAAACCACAAAATCAACATATCATTGAAAAATACATTTCCAAACACTTTATATGACCATAGAATACTTGGAAGGAACAATTATTTTTTAGATATGACTGAAAAAAAGGAAGGAAATAAAAATTTTTATACAATAGATGAGGAAGGATTTATCTACAAAATAAATTCCAACTTTAATTCATTGGTAAATAGTATGAATGTAATGGGTGGAAATGTAAATGGGATATGCAAAACTGAAAAATATTTTTATTACTACGATCAAGATGTTGATAAATTATATAAATACACTACATCAGGAAGATATGTAAAAGATTTTTATTTAGACAAACATTGGACAGAGGGAATGGATTGTACAAAAAATCATATTTGGATTTTGGGTGGAGAAAGGAATAATCTTAGAG
>JBDGUQ010000161.1:0-6409 GCA_042215785.1 Candidatus Aenigmatarchaeota archaeon | reverse complement strand
ATCTTTCTTCAATGCTTCCTCCAAATCCATCATATCAACCTTATTTTATCATGTTCGACTCTTTCATAAAAAGCTGGGTCATCTTCCTCCATTTTATTCCACTCACTTCTCGTAAAAATTGAAGTATTTATCTCTATAATATCAATCACTTCCAACTTATCCTGAAGTTTCGCAGAACCCACATCACCAATAACTAATATATCCCAATCACTTCCCTCTTTATCCTCACCTCTTGCAACGGATCCATAGAGATATATTTCCAAATCCAGTTCTCTTCCAATTTTTCTCAACTCTTCACACACAGATTTTGACAGGTTATGAGCAATTTTTAGATGTTTGACTATCGGATTATCTCTATCAAGTGTATAGAAAGACATCCTTCCCTCCTTTTTTCTGTTCAGAAGTCCGGAACCAAGAAGTTTCTTCAAATGTTCATTCGCAGCACCAACACTCATTCCTGTCCTATCAGACACCTGCTTTGCATAAAAATCCTCAGTTGGGTTACGGAAAAAGAATTCCAATAATTTTAACTGCGTCGAACTTTTCCACAGGTCAATTTTTGTATTATTTTTAGATGAATTTGTTTTCATATATATGAAATTAATTTCATTTATTTATAAAAGTTACTGTTATAATTGATAAATTACTCAAATATTCTATCCCTTTCTTTGAAGACTGTAAAATCTGCTTCTTCAATCTCATCCAATATATGATTTATCTTCTCTTCGCTAATCGTATCATTAACATATAGAATCCTAAACAGATCATAGATATCCAAGGCCAATATAGATTCTTCAGTGGACTTCTGAAGTAAGGCGTAATCATTGGAAAGTAATGGATAATTATTCTCTCTGGCAATAATTAGGCTTTCTAAATCGGCATTTGAAAGTGGAAAATATTTTACATCATCCCTCTTCTTCTCATATGTTTTAATTTCTTCTTCAGACATGGATATCACTTTACATATATTAAAAATTCTATCCGGAAAATCAAATCCATTTTCCTTTGATTTGAATAATTCATCATAGATACGATCAGAAATTACAAACTCACTATTTGGGAACGCTCTTTCTAAAAGGTCTAACCTATTTACCTTTGCCAAAGATGAAAGAATATCAGTATCACATAATATTTTCATTCTTCCTGCCTCTCCTCAACTTTCTTCACCCTTTCATCCATACCTTCTCTGGGTTTCTTTTCTATCTTTATGTTCCTCTCCTTCAAAATTTCCTTGAAACTTTCTCTGTCTATCCCACCAATTTCGGCTGCTCTCCCCAAGGAAACCTCTCCGTCTTTATACATTTCTACAGCTATTTCCGTTCCATATTCAGGATTGTTTTCCTTTAGAACTCTCAGGGCTGTCCTTACAACATCACTTTTACTTGCAAAACGCCCACTTTTAACTAGGGAATCTATTTCCTTTGAGTCAAGTGGAGAAAGACTGATAGTTTTTTTAACTCTCGACATTTAACCACCTACATACATAGTATGACTAATGACTTATAAATATTACCCAAAATTTAGAAAAGCCGCCTTCAAACACACTGTTAGAAATTCATAAGGAGACTTGAATTATAAGAATTTTTGGGACAAATTGGCTAATTTTCCCCATCCAAAGAAATATCCTTACCTTCCTCTATTCTTTTCTTGGCTTCCTCCAGTTCTTTCAAAACTTTTGGATTGGAAAGAAGTTTAATATTCTCCCTCAAATGTTCAACCTCTCCTTTCAATTCTGCAAATTCTTCACGTTTAACGGTTTGAGGCATCATAACCACCTATTATTCTTTCTTTTGAATCTATTTAAAATTTCTCAACGAGTTACAAACCTTCCAAAACCTCTAACAATTATAAGTATTCTTCTATCTTAACTTATAGGGGTGATGACGTCACCGTCCCAGACCGAGTTTTAGGGAACGATGAAGAGGGCAAGTAACTACTGAGCCCCCACTAATAAATATAAATACTCGTTACACTTACAACAAATGGAGGTTAGAAAAAATGGTTGAATTTGAAACAATAAAGGGAAATGAAATCAATTTCGGAGAAAATAACTTCATAGAAGTTGGAAGGAAGAAAGCTATTTCCGAAGACGGAGAAAACGTATTTCTTTCTTTGAGCAAGGGATTCACAACACCCAACGGAAACAAGAGATACAAAAAGAACTTCACTTTCCCTGACAATGAAGAAGTTTTGGACCAAATTATAGAAGCATTGGAATCACTCAAAGAATAGAAATTTTTGAGAAAAACTCCTTACTTTTTAATACTTTATTTTTATTATTCTTATTAATCGGGCGATATGATGATTGACCTAGTAAAATGGTATGAAGACGTGAACTACAAAGCATTGATGATAATTCCAACTCTATTGATAATCTTCTCTGTAGCGTTCCTCTTTTACCAGTACCAGACAACCGGAGAATGGTTTCAAAAAGGAATAGATCTAAAGGGAGGAACCCTGCTCTCAATAGAGGCAAAGGAAGCCGTAAATGATTTTGAACTCGAGCAGTACTTACAGGAAAAGGGATGGAAGGTAGAAGTAAAAGCTTTCAGCAGTGTTAGTGGACAGGGACTGTCAATAGAGACCTCGCCCAATATAGACCAAGATAAGCTTCTACAAAATGTAAAAGATTTTGGCGTAAATGTCGACTCGTATTCTTTCCAGAGTGTTGGATCAAAATTAAGCGAAAGTTTCTTCGAACAGAGCAGGCTAGCCCTCATATTAGCCTTCTTGTTCATGGGTATAGTGGTTTTCATTGTTTTCAAGGAATACATTCCTGGATTAGCTGTTATACTCGCCGCATTTACGGACATAGTAGGAACTTTGGCATTTATGCAGATCCTGGGAATAAACTTAACACTCGCAAGTTTTTCCGGACTTCTATTGATACTGGGTTACAGCATTGATACTGATATTCTGCTAACCACGAGAGTTATCAAAAGGAGGAAGGGAACAGTAGTAAGTAGGAGTATAAGGGCCATGAAGACAGGTTTCACTATGGGCTTCACTACTCTGGGAGCTCTAACAGTTCTATACCTGGTCTCGAATGCCCCAACATTAAAGGAAATCGCTTCAGTACTGATAATAGCGTTACTAATAGATCTTATAAGTACGTGGTTGATGAACCTCGGAATACTCAGATGGTGGAAAGGTGCTTAGATGGTGAAGAGTTTACTCAAGGAATGGAAGGTATGGGCAGTTATTGTAGCCGTAAGCTTGAGTATAATAAGCTTGAGTCCCAATCCGTGGGCAAAAGGCGTTGTAGTGGAAAACGTAGAAGATAATTCACCATTGAACGGGAAGATATCACCCGGAGAGAAGATAGATTCCATAAACGAACAGCCAATAGAGAGTCCGGAAGACCTGTACAAATTCGAGAACTATACGGGAATGTTGAGGATAGTTCATAACGGAGATGTGTCACTGGCCGAAATGAAAGGACAGGAACTCGGGTTGGAAGTGGGCAACTCGGAGAAGATAAATCTTGAATTTGGTATGGACTTCCAGGGAGGTATAAGGGTTTTGCTGGCACCCAAACTTGAAAACGTAACGAATACTTCACAAAAAAATGAAATGGTAAATCAGATTCTAAGCAGATTAAAGACGAGGATGAACGTTTACGGACTCAAGGAGATGAACTTCCAAGAAGTTACAAGCGTAACGGGAGAAAAATACGTAAGGATCGAGATGGCCGGTGCGAGTAGAGAAGATATAGATGAATTATTGAAAAGGAAAGGTAAATTCGAATCATACATACCTTTGGATATTGGATTCGAAAACAAAACCGGCGAAGTAGCCCTTGCGGACAAAACTTACGAAATAGGATTAGATAATAATAGTATTACTTATCAAGGAAAAAGTTATGATGTAAATGATACTTTATCGATAGGCGGCATAAGTTTCGATGTATGGAATATAACCTCCAATAAAACTGTTCTGGCAGGTAAAGTATTTTCGAGCGAGCAGAATGATATAACGCATGTTTCGTTTACCGGAAGAAACGTACAGGTACAACCAACCGGTAACGGGTACCAGTTCCGTTTCGAAATAATAGTATCACAGAAAGCTGCTGAAAGGTTCGCAAGAATAACGTCCAACATACCCGTCACAATGTCCCCCATATCGACAGGAGACGGGCAGGGTCACCTGAAGAGCAAGATATACCTGTTCTTGGATGATAAATTGGCCAGTTCTCCTTTACAGATAGCGAGCAGTTTGAGGGGAAGAGCGTACACTACCCCTGTGATAACAGGTGGTGGAAATACTGAAGAAGAGGCCAAACAGGAGATGAGGAGGCTTCAAAGTATTCTGGAAAGTGGTGAACTGCCTGCAGAAGTAGAAACTGTAAAGGTCGATAGAATATCCGGTTCGCTCGGAGGGCAGTTCTTGCAAAGCGTAGTGCTAGCTGGACTAGGAGCACTCCTGGCAGTTATATCCATAATATACATAAGGTACAGGAGAAAGGAAATAATGATACCGATGATAACGATCTCTATCTGTGAGATAGTGATAATTCTAGGTGTGGCTTCGTTAATAAAATGGACCATAGACTTGGCGGCTATAGCAGGTATCATAGCGGCAATAGGTACCGGTGTAGACGATCAGATCATAATCGCGGATGAAACTATTAGAGGAAACAGGAAGAAAAAGAAAGCTAGATTTGGAATCGGTAGAAGGGTCAAGAGAGCTTTCTTCATTGTATTAGGGGCAGCTGCGACCACGATAGCTGCGATGATGCCTCTAATGATCATTGGTATAGGAGTAATGAGGGGTTTCGCGATAACAACGATAATAGGAGTCCTCGTGGGAATTGCAATTACACGTCCTGCATACGGAAAAATACTTGAGAAAGTAACTTAAGAAAATAACTTATTCTAGATCCTCTAGTTTGCAGTCAGGATCTTCCAAGAATTTTCCAATTATATCTTCCAAATCTTCTATACTTACCCTTATCTGTTCCATGGAATCCCTTTCCCTTATAGTAACAGTATCATCTTCCATCGTATCGTAATCCACTGTTATAACCAATGGAACTCCTACCTCGTCCATCCTCCTGTAACGTTTTCCTATAGAAGTTCCCGAAGAATCCAGGGAAACATCGAAATTTTTCGTCAGGCTCTTTCTTATATCCTCGGCTTTCTCGGGCAAACTGTCCTTCGTTACGAGAGGTAAAATACCCACATCGTAAGGGGAAACCTCTCTGGGCATGGAAAAATAGGTTCTCTTGTCGTCAACCAAAGAAAGGTCCATTATTCCATAAACGTTTCTATCAACACCAAAAGAAACCTCTATCACGTGTGGAACGAACCTCTTATCATCGTAAAATATTTCCTGAGATTCGCCACTCTGGTCCTGATGGCTCTTTAGATCATGATCCGTCCTATAATGTAAACCGGCAACCTCTTTAAAACCGCCCAAGGATTCCATATCCAGTTCTATATCCCAGTGATATTTGTTATAAAATGCTCTCTCCTCTTGATTTAACTGCTCGAACCTGAACTTCTCTCTGGGTATTTTCAATTCATCCAAATAGAACTGCTGTATTTTGGCCATAAAATATACGTATTTCCTGGGCATATCCAATTCTTCCAAAACTTCTCCAGCTTTCATTTCCAATACTTCGCCGGAATCCCTTTCGCTAACAGGGTAAAGTCTCAAAACAACATCTTCAATATCATCAAAACGTGGTTCCTCGTCTATATTCTCGGGGTCTATGAAAACTTGCAGTTCTGCCTGAGTAAATTCCCTGGCCCTGAAAACACCTTGCCTTGGAGAGATCTCGTTCCTGTAAGCCTTACCTATGGAAGCTAGTCCTAGAGGCATCTTCTTCCTGGTAGCTTTGAACTCTCTCAAGAAATTAAGATAGGTTCCCTGTGCTGTCTCGGGTCTCAAATAAGCTGTTTTTCCACCTTTGGAACCTATTGTGAGTGGAAATGTTATGTTCAACTGTCCCACTTCTTTAAGTTTACCTCCACACTTGGGACATTTCAAATCGTGTTTTTCAATTATTTCGGATAATTCCTCTTCATTCAACCCTTCGAATTTTTCGTCCAGCTCCTTCTCCAATAATTCGTCAGCTCTCTCCTCGTTACCACACTTAGAACACACCGTAAGAGGATCTGTAAAGTGTTCGAGGTGGCCCGAAGCCTTCAGAACATCTTCCGAAAGAACGTTGGAAGTATCTATTTCAAAGTAGTTGGGACTCAAATCTAGAAAATAATTTCTCCACAGATCTTCGAATTTCTTCTTCATTAGAGTTCCTAGATGGCCGTAGTCGAAGAACCCAGATAGACCCCCATATAAGTCACTGGACTGCCATATAAAACCTCTCTTCTTACTTATCTTGTCCAATATGGGATGGTACGAGATCGGCGGGGCTCGCCTGGCTATGGCTGAGTACTGGCTAATG
>JBDGUQ010000136.1:0-6424 GCA_042215785.1 Candidatus Aenigmatarchaeota archaeon | reverse complement strand
GAAAAAGTAAAGGAGATAAAAGAATTTGCAGACTAGTAGATAGTCCACATTTACCCGAAGGCGAAGCAGTATTCAAAGTAGGTTCAAACGGAATAAAGGATGGTAGTTAAACTATATCCTTTTCACTAACTATCACAAAGTCTCCAACTGACTGAACAGCGGAAAATGGAATTAAATCTCTTCCTTCTTCATCTTTTTCTATTTCTAACTCAGCTGCATGTCTTGTAGGTTCTACTAATACGATGTTCATTAATTCTCCACTTTGACTTATGAAGCTAACATCACCGATTTTTCCATACTTCTTACCTGCTTCTTCACTAACAACAACCTTATTCAAAAGGTCTTTTCCTCTCTTAGTATTTTCACGTGCCATTTATTATCACCTCAAAGTACACAAACTACTATTAGTCAGAAGTTTTTAAATATTTATCCTTTTAAATCAGATAAATCAACAAAATAGATACTAATCCACCAAAAAAAGTCGCTATTAAGTTCACGTGAAATTTATTGACAATCTTCTTTCTTTCCAAAGTGCAACCAAGCAAAGAATCAATTAAACAACCAATGTATCCGGAAATGAATACAACGATTGTTCCAAAAATACTTCCAAAGATATAGAAATAAGGTATTGCTATCATGCCTGCTCCTATTATAGAAAAAATAGTTCCCCCAATTGATACAGCACCATTAGTTCCTGGCTTAACCCTCTTCAAATTCACCAAAAGATAGGCGTCTTCCGAAAGCACACCAAGTTCACTTGCCATGGTATCTGACAATGCCGTTGATACTGCACTAAAAAACGCGATGGGATTCCCCGATAAAGTGAAAATGAGGGGAGAAAGACCGTTAGCAATAACATTTGCAGTCCTTCTTTGGACATCGTTTTTTGGCAATATCTTGTCCTTATAATCTTCCTTGTACTTAGTAACAAACCAACCGATTCCCATGAAAAAAACAACGATAAAAATATAATAAAATCCGCCGAAATGCCAGAACAGGAAACCCATTAAAAAAGCTGTTAAACAACCTAAAGAATCTAATATTTCCAACTTGTAAGTCAATAAAGTGATCGCAGCCAAAGCAATTATTACATATATCATGCTATCTGACTTCTTAATTAAACCCAAGAATTTAAAAAGATAACCATGAATCAACTTTCAACAAGTAAGTTCCTTATCTTAGTACTGAGGGAATAAACATATCCCTTGCCCTTCTTCTCCCTTGTAACATAATCACCCTTCATCAATCTCCTTAATATGTTATTAACACTTCTTACAGCATGCTGTTTTGTCTTGTAATTATCATAGCCAATCTCCTCTGCAACTTCTGACGGCAACAGCCTCTCTTCCTTCGAAAGTATCTTTATTATCTCTCTCTGTTTATATGGCAATTCCTTTAAAAAGTCCCCAGAGATCCTCTTCTCGTCCTTTTCCTCTTTTTGATTTATAGAAGACAAGTCATTAATTTCTCTTACATTTTCCTTCATGGCATTGGTAACTAGTTTGTCACATACCTTCAATACTTCACGTGGAAATCCACCAGTTCTCTCATAAATATCTTCCATAACATTCTCCGTGAATGGACCATAACCTTCACCGCCAACTCTTTTTATCCTTTTCTTAATGAGCTGTTTGACTTCTTTGAAGGTCAATGTAGAAAGCTCCACCTTTGTGGTTACCCTACTTAGTAGGGTCTCTAACTTGTCATTAAGGTAATTTTCAAATGAATTTAAACCTGCCATAACAAGTTGCATATTCTCTATTTGATCTGTAAGTGTCCTAAGCCATTCCAAAGCCTCTAAATTTGCTTCATGACCTTCATCGACCAGTAATAGTATATCATGTGAAGATTTCGTTTTATCGTTCACGTACTCAGGTAAATTATGAAGTCTCACATTCACGCCAAAGAGTCTCTGTATAATCGATGGCCTGAATATATCCATGAATATATCAACTATTTCCTCCGTTTCTGGGGGTTTTGAAAGATATATCGTTTTTTTATCCGATAATCTGTTTTCGAAAGATTTCAAAAGAGTGGTTTTACCACTACCAGTAGCGCCCAGAATCAAAGCGAATTTGTGTCCCTGTTCTATATGATAAATTAACTCCCTGACATCATCATCATAACCAACAAATAGTGAAGGAAAAATTTTAAGCGTGAAAGGGTTCTGGCTCCATCCCAACTTTGAAAGCCATTCTTTGGTATCTTTCTCATATACATTGTCCATATAAATTCACGCATTTAATTTAATTTTTGTAGGGACATGACATTTAAGTGAAGTTAACATTTAACTTATTTATCGTTCACATACTTAAACGTTTTGTAGAAAAACTTCATGTTTACAAAAAGGCTTAACGTGAAGTAAACGTTAAGTAATATTAATAGGACTTTTATAAACGTTACATAAATGAATGTAATATTACTTTAATATTAATACACATTAACTTCACTAAAAAGTAATATTAAGTTCATTTAGAGTTAATTTAACTATTCACATATTCACATTATATACATGTGAAGCAATGAAGTTCACGTTTCAGTAATATTACATTAACATAACGTAAACATTAATTAAATTTGCCTAAAATTTCCCTAAAAATGAACTTTTAATGGAATGATTAGCATTTTCAGAAGATCTAAAATATAATGATTGAATGAAATATACAAAAACTATAAGCACATGAAAATTATTGCAAATATGTGAAGTATTAAACCAGAAACATGGAAAAGAGCATATCTCAACCAAAAATATACGAAATGTGAGACTTGCTGGATTTTTTCTATCAAAAACTATGGTGAGAATAAGACAAAATGTGAGAGTAATCGAATATTTAGTCAATTATACCCCATGTGAGAGATCAAAAATTAATTATTTTGAATATAAAACAATATCATTACACTAATTTGTGAGACATAAATCAAAGAAAGTTAATGTGAGGGAAAATTAGTCTTATTCTGAGTCTAAAATCTGTTTAGTCTTTAAAATTTTTGTGAGAGGCACCCCATTCTTCAATTTATCTTTAACTCCTCTTTTCAATTGTATTACCCTAATACCCAAATAACGCCCATCTTTTTTCTTGGCACCTTTGCTAGTAACTAAATCATTCAAATAATAGTCTATATAGTAATGCAACGTAGAAACAGGTATTTCGCTCTCTCTAGATAACTTTCTAAGCCATAAGCCTTCGTTATACTGTCTAAGAGTATTTATAATTGTTTTAATTTTCTCTATATCGGGCTTTTTTGTTGAAATAATCTCACCACAAAGTTTCATTGAACACTGTACAAAACATTAATATTTTCTCTCATTTCTACCTATTTATAAGTAACACGCACTCCCCACATATGCATAACATATTAAAAAAAGGAAACGATATAAAGGAACATGAGAAGTTTTTTGGGAATAGGAATATCAGAAAATCTGAAGGGAAAATGTACTAAAATACAGGAAGAAATAAAGAAAACTGGAGCAAACGTTAAACTAGTAGAAAGGAACAATTTACACTGGACAGTCAAATTTTTGGGAGAAATAAGCAATGAAGAAACTGATATCCTAAAAGAAATAATGAAGAAAACAGTAAAAAACATAAAACCGATAAAAGTAACTGCAAATGGTCTGGGCACATTCCCTAATTTAAATTATATGAAAACAATCTGGGTAGGTGTTTCCCAAAATGAAGATAAATTCATAGAAATATTAGAAAAAGTGAACAAAAAATTAGAGAAAAATGGATTCAAAAAAGATAAACATGAAATAAAACCACATATAACATTGGCAAGGGTAAAAACAGGGAAAAATAAAGAAGAATTGAAAAAAATATTACATAAAATGAAGCATGTGAATGTCGGGGAAATGAAAATAAATAAGATACACTTATATGAAAGCGTTCTAAAACCTAGTGGTCCCACGTACAACAAAATAAAAAGTTTTCATCTCGGTGAATAGATGGAAGATAAAAATCTCCTAATTATATGTTTGATAATTTCAATAATTGGTCTTGTCACAACCTCAATGGGTGTTTACTTATCAGAAAAAGAAATCATTACAATAAACGAAATAAAAAATGAAGACGAGGGCAAAATAGTCAAAATAAGTGGTAATATATCTAACAAATATAAAAGCAAGGATGGGCATATATTCTTGGAAGTAAAAGACAAAACAGATAAGATTGATATTGTACTTTTCAAAAACGAATACAAAAACATGGGAATAGATACAGAAAACCTGAAAAAAGACAATGAGATAAAAGTACTAGGTAAAGTTACTGAATACCAAGGAAATTTAGAAATAATTTCAAAAAGAATAAATATAATTTAATTTTGATCTTTAGACCTGCCATAGACTATTTTCTTTCCAATTCTCCTCTCTTCCAATAAGTTCATCTTCTTGAGTTCTGCAACTTTCCTACTAATGTATTCCTGTCGATAACCTAATACTTTGGACAAATCTTTGGTGCTCATCCAACCATCAAGCAAATTAAGGATTTTCAAGTGAATGTCCTTTAAATTTTCTGCCTCTATCTCATCAGTTATTATTTTATCTATTTTCCTGTTAAGTAAATCTAATTTCTTGTCTACTTTTCCCAAAAGATCTATAATTTCCTTTGATTTATTATTAGATAACCCATTGACATTTATTTTCTCGGCCATCTGTCTGACGACTTCCATGCTATTGTTTCCCTTCATAAATCCAATTTGTTCACTTTCCTTCACGATATCAGCCACGTTTTTTCTATATGATTTTATAGATCATCCTCAGTAAGAACCATCATAGAATTATTCTTTATTCCTCCATCTACTTCCATTCCTATTATCCTTTTTATTCCATTCTTCGAAGCTTCATTGATTAATTTTTGATTCACTGATCCATCAAAAACTAGGTTTTCAACGTTCTCCAATTCACTCATCTGGTCAAATACTTTCTTGATGGGAACCTTCTCAACTGTTTCCAATGAAGAATCAAGAAAATATGCAGCTCTGGTTCCAGTAATCTCATTAACCGCACTAGTAAATCTCTCCTTCATCTTATCGTCCAACTCGGGTTTCTTTTGTTTAGTCTCTGAAATGTTTGGTTCTTCTGCTCTCGCTTGATCAATAGTTATTTTTTCTCGTAATGATTTGTATATTTCCTTCTTAGTAAGCTCTTCAACTTCTTTGTCTTCAGGAGCCCTTGCAACATAGTCGATGTCACCATTTTTATTTAGCATCTCTTTGAGTATAAGATCTCCTCCTCTATCTCCATCCAACATAACTGTTGTTGTTTTTTCGTGTGATAAATCTATTATTGGTTGGGGGATGGATGTGCCCTCTATCGCTATTACATTTTTAACTCCGTGTTTTAGTAAGTTCACAACATCTGCTCTACCTTCACAAACAACAATAGAATCATAATTCATAATATTTGGCCCACATGGAAGTCCTTCATAATCTGTAATTTCGCTTGTCCTAACAGCCTCCTTTATTTGATCACTCATTTCTTGACTTTCAGGCAAACCTTCCTCAAAAAGATCGGTAAGTATTCTTTTTGCTCTCTTGACCAAATACTTCCTTTTGGTGGCCCTGATATCTTCAACTTTTTCGACTTCTATAGAAGCATCACAAGGCCCAACCCTCTCAATTGTTTCCAAAGTAGCAGCTATAAGAGCTGTTTCGCTCGCATCCAAAGATGATGGTACTTCTATAACACCTTTACTATGTCCGTTTTGTTTATTTACTTTAACATTTATTCTACCAACCCTTCCCGTCTTCTGAAGTTCTCTCAAATCCATATCTGCCCCAAGTAAACCTTCGGTTTGACCAAAAATAGCACCAATAACATCAGGTCTTTCGACAATTCCATCGGCATCGAAATTAGCATGAATAGTATATTTTGATGTAGATTGCGCAAGTTTTCCCAATTAAAACACCTCCAAAATCTAAATTAGTCCTCTTTTAAATCGCATATTTGGAGGTTCTCTATCATTGACTTCCCGTTCTTAGTAACCTTTTTCATGATCTCCTTCCGAAGTTTACCGTGGGTTCTGACTCCCATCGACTGAAAAAGGGAAGTAATCCTACCTGACAATTTTCTCCCCTCTTTATCGAAATCAGTGAGTATTAAAACTTCATCATACTTTTGGGAAATATTAAAAGTAAAATTGTAAAGTGATTTTCCATTCAAAGGTATAACATTTTTTATTTCCATCTCACTAAGTTTTTCCTTGTCTCTTTTTCCTTCGACAATAACGGGATAACCAATACTTCGTAAAACCTCCAACATCTAAATTAATTATGTTCCGGAAATTTTATAAGTTTAATTGATTTAAAGAAAAAATTTCGCCCGCCTATAACATCCCAAATCATCTAACCCCTATTCTATCATTGAGACTGATCGAGACGGGCAAATTTGTTATCTTGGGGTATCCTAACTATCATCAATAGTCGT
>JBDGUQ010000174.1:0-6505 GCA_042215785.1 Candidatus Aenigmatarchaeota archaeon | reverse complement strand
AATACTCCAAAATCTCAAAAATACCATCATACAAGAACAATTCCCCACCCAGAAAGTTTAAGGTAAATTTAGTACCCAATGAGTCTACCAATTTTCTGATAATTTTTTTCTTATCTTCAACATCAAGTTCCACATTCTTTTTGTTTTTCCAAATATTACAATGTTCACACCTAAGGTTACACCTAGGTTCAAACCACATAAAAACATTTTTCGGTTTAGATTTACCCATAATCACAATACAAATAATTAGTATTTTATTTCTTAAAAATTAAAGTTTATTATTAAATAAAGTATAAACAATAAAGAAGTGTTGATAAAATGCCTCCGTCAGAATACTGGGATAAAACTGTCAAGGAAATGGGAGAGAGTCATCTGGAATTCAAAATAGCACAATACAAAGCCAAAGTACATTTGGAATTAGTTAAAAAATGGGGCAGCAATCTTAAGGATAAAAGGATACTTAAAACAGATTTGTTTGAAGAATACTTCCAACGAGACAGTTTCTTCTATCCTATAGATTCCGAAGAAAAATTTGGATTAGACATATGTAAGGAAATAGTCACAAATGTCCACAAAAAGGATAAGAATCTTAAATTATGTGTTACAGATGTCCACAGGCTTCCATTTGAAGATGAATCATTTGATTTAATTATTTCAAATTCTACACTAGATCACATAAAAAAAGAGTGGGTATCAGTAGCTTTAGGTGAAATGAAAAGAATATTGAAACCCGGAGGACAGTTGATATTGACTATAGATAGTAGGGAAAATCCGCTATACATGTTGGGACTTTTCTTGGGACAGCGATTACATATACTTCCATTTTATCAGGATAGATGTTACTCGACAAATGAAATCAGAGAAATAATAGAAAACCTGGGTTTAAGAATTGAAGATACAGATTCCATCTTCCATGTAATACCCCCCTTAAGCCATTTATTGGCATTTTTCGAAAAAAGGAACATAAAATATCCCGAATTTCTCTATAAGAAAATCATAGACGTGGCAGAAAAATTAAAAAATAAAAAAAGTAAGTACATCACCGGCAGGCTCCTTTCCTTTAATATTAAAAAGTGATTAAATGGTCGAATACCTGTTAAATGGGTGTGAAAAAAGTGTGAAAAAATTTGGGACACCCCAATATGTATTGGTGGAAAGGGATCTAAAGAAGAGAATTGATAAATTACGGAAATCATTCCAAAATACCGATCAAAGGGTAAATTTTTATTATCCATATAAAACTAATGACTTGCCCCACCTCTGCAAA
Organism: Candidatus Aenigmatarchaeota archaeon; assembly: GCA_042215785.1. Taxonomy (GTDB): domain Archaea; phylum Aenigmatarchaeota; class Aenigmatarchaeia; order PWEA01; family JBDGUQ01; genus JBDGUQ01. Next base: position 5,238 of record JBDGUQ010000174.1, on the reverse strand, counting down.
ATCATACATGATAAAAAAATGGGAGCTGAAGTCTCATCTCATTTTGAACTAAAATTGGCATTAAAACTGGGGGCAAGGAAAATAATATTTAATGGTCCACAAAAATCCAAAGAAGCCATAAATCTTTCCATGGAAAACAACGAAAGGGTAACGTTAATTATCGATAGTTTATCTGAATTAAAGCAGATAGAAGGTATGAATATTAAAAAATTGGAATTGGGTATCAGATTAAATTTAAAATCTAACAAGGGCAAGAAATGGAATAAATTTGGTATCGAACCAAACAAAATTATTGAAAATGACATAATAAATAGGATTGATAACATAAGAGGATTACATTTTCACATAGGTAGTGAAATCGAAAATCCAAAGATTTTTGAAAAGGCCACAAAAGAAGTGGGCAGTTTAATTAAAAAATTGGACAGGACGGAAAGGAAAAGAATAGAATTTATAGATCTCGGTGGTGGATTTGCAAGCAGTGGATACAAGAAACGATCTATAGTAGAAATTATTGAAAGTCTTTCGAATAAGGAAATACCGTATCTTGACAAATTTACTAATGACGAAGTCAAAAACGATTTAGAAATAGAAGATTTTTCAAGAGAAATAATTAGTTCTATAACAAAAAATATTTCATCGATCAACGAAATGGAAAAGGTCCAAATTTACCTAGAGCCAGGAAGGTGGTTAGTAAATAACTGTGTGCATTTTCTAACACAGGTGAAACATAAAAAGAAAAATAATGTTATACTGGACTCAGGAATTAATTTAATTCCGCATATAATTTTTGAAAAACATCCAATATACAATTTAAGTCAATATGGTGAAGGGGAAATAAAAAAGAGATTATATGGTAATCTTTGTATGGCAAAGGATCTAATTGGAAGGAGTTTAAGGGGTGAGGATATCGAAGAAGGGGATATAATTCTCATCAAAAATATTGGAGCATACAGTATCTCAGAATCAAAACAATTCATCAAGCCAAAGGCCAAAGTTGTATCCTTGGGCAAAGAAGGAAATAAAATTGTAAGAAGAGAAGAAAGTTTCGAAGACAGGTACAAACGGGATTTTAAATTCTTATCTTGATTTTTGTGGAATTACAAGAAAAATATGCCATAAAAATTCAAATATTATTTAAAAGGACAACGGACAAAAAATATCTATGCTAGTTGGTATAGGATTGGACTCACATGAATTCGAGGAAGATTCGAGAAGACCTTTAGTGTTGGGTGGAATAGAAATAGAAGGAGAACCAAAACTAAAAGCTCACTCCGATGGAGACGTAATTCTTCACTCCCTTTTCAATGCAATTTCTTCTGCTTTGGGGAACAGAAGTATAGGATATTATCATTCCGATAAGATAGAAGAAAAACGTGGAATATCCTCCACCAAATATATGGAAACTGTGAAAGAAATGATGAAGAAAAATGAAGTTAAATTGAAAAATATTTCAATAGCTATTGAAGCAAAGAAACCAAGGCTTGAAAAATATATACCCGAAATGAAAGAAAAAATAAGTGGAATATTCGATCTGGAAAAATCCAGGATAGGAATAACAGCAACTTCTGGCGAAAAACTAACAGCATGTGGAAGGGGAAAGGGCATAAAAGTAATTTCATCAGTAAGTCTTGGAAATAAGTATTGATTCTATTTTATATGTTCGAGTCAACAAAAACCTTTATATAGTAGTTTTAAGAAAGTATAAAATGTAATAAGCAATCTAGAAATAGATAATTTTAATTTCCATTCGTTTTGAAACGTTTGGGCGCGTTTCAATTTTGGGCAAAATCGAATCGGAAATTAAGTTTGGGCAAACTTAATTTGTATTTATCGAATTTGACTTTTTCTCAGAGTTGTTAATATCTGATTTTCTTTAGGCTAATTAGTATAAGGTATACAATACCTTAAAAAAATTTCGATACAAAAAAACATGTTTCACAAAACATATTTTTACGGAGGGATGTAAAAATGGATACTGTAATTCAAAACGCTTTTGAAAGAACTTTTGACAAAGAGAAAAGAGAAAATAAAACTCCCGATGAGGACTACTCACCTTATCAGCCTGAATACAATGAGGAGAAAGTACAGGAAGAGTTTGATGTGGATGTACACCAGGCAAAGATAGTGGTAGTGGGTGCCGGTGGTGCAGGTAATAATACTGTGACTACATTACATGAAATGGGAGTAGACGGAGCAGAAACAATAGCTATTAATACTGATGCGAAACATTTGAGCATCACAAAAGCTGACAAAAAAATTCTTATAGGTAAAGATACCACGGAAGGTCTTGGGGCTGGAGGTTATCCAAAGGTCGGAAGAAAAGCTGCAGAAGAAAGCAGAAGAGAACTCAAGGATGAGATAGAAGATGCGGATATGGTCTTCATCACTTGTGGTCTGGGCGGTGGAACCGGAACCGGTGCTTCCCCCGAGATCGCTAAACTGGCCAAAGATTCTGGCTCGATTGTGATTGGAACCGTAACGATGCCTTTCAAAATGGAAGGTACAAGAATTTTGAAAGCTGAAGAAGGTCTCAAGAAATTGAGAAAAGTTTCAGACACAGTAATCGTCATAGAGAACCAAAAACTATTGGACTACGCAGGAGATCTGCCAGTAAAACAGGCATTCGCCGTAGCTGACGAATTGATTTCAACGATGATAAAGGGTGTTACGGAAACAATAACACAGCCTTCACTTGTAAATCTTGACTACGCCGATGTGAAAAGTATAATGCACTCCGGAGGAGTCGCTGCAATTGGAATAGGTGAAGCTGACAGCAGCGAAAGGGCAAAAGAAGCAATCGCCAAAGCTATGAAACACCCGCTACTAGAGATGGACTACTCTGGAGCAGACGGCGCTATAGTCCAGATAATCGGCGGTGAAGATCTAAAACTGGACGAGATCAATGAAGTCGGTGAAACGATTTCAAATCAACTGGATCCAGAAGCACAAGTAATCTGGGGAGCGAAAGTAATGCCTGAATACAGTGGAAATATTCAAGTTATTTCCATAATAACAGGTGTAAAATCCCCTTACATAGTAGGACCTGATAGAGAAAGTGCAGCGCAAAATGAAGAGAGAGAATTCTCAGAGGAACTGGGAATTCCCGTGGTTGAATCGAACTAAAAATGTGTTGAAAGCAAATTTCAACACCCCCACAAATACAAAAAGGGCGGGCACTATTTTTTAACCACCCACCCACACCCCCGCCCTTTTTATTTTCCTTTTTGTTTTTTGGTGAAAAAATGAACATTAAAGAAAAATTCAGGAATATGAATAGAACATACCTAATATTGTTTGGAAGTTTATTCCTCCTCCTGACAATTATAATTTAAAGAATTAGAGTTCACTTCTTCAACTTATCTAGATAATGTTTTATTCCTTTCCAGTTCCATTCGTTAGTACCGCCATGTTTATCTACATGTACGAAATCTCCAATTTCATGTCTTAAGGGAGGTTTAGGGTTTTCTGCAGGATAACCCAATGGTATCATGGCTACAGGCCTAACTTTATTGGGACATTCAAGGACTTCTGAAACCTCTTTTTCTTCAAAAGCTCCTACCCAACAGCTTCCCAAATCCAAAGAAGTAGCTGTAAGAAGCATATTCTGTATTGCAGCCGCCGTGCTCTGGTGGGCATACAATTTCTCTCCTCTCTCACCGTAGTGTGACTCTGCCAAATCTTTATTGATACCCATTACAATTATAACAGGTGCATCGACAATCCAATCCTGGCCCCACGCTGACTTCGCAAGCAATTCCTTCTTCTTTTCATCCTTAACTATGTAAACTTCCCAAGGTTGCCTATTTCCAGCTGAAGGGGCCCATTTACAGGAATCCAACAGAAGTCCTAATTTTTCCTTCTCCACTTCTCTATCCTTGAATTTCCTAACCGATCTTCTTTTCTTTATAGAATCAAATAAATCCATAATCATAGATTTAATTTAGATATTTTTATAAATGATGGGATAACAATAATGTTATGATAAGAAAAATAGATCCATTAAAGGCAGTGATTTTCGCCATAATCACTTTGGGAATATATGGACTTTATTGGTTCTACAAGACCAGTAAAGACTTAATAGAACATATGGACAGAAATTCATCTGCCGGATTGTGGCTAATAGGTATTTTTATTCCATTACTTAACTTCGTTATTTATTGGAAATATTCACACCTATTAGAAGATGCAACAGATGGAAAAAGAGATGCGTTGCTAATTTTTATTCTGTTCATAGTCTTATTCCCGGCTGCCATTTACGTTGTGCAGAAGGACCTCAATGAACTGGAATAAATTAACTCTTTGAATTGAGTAAAGAACCGTAACGTTTAAATATAGTAAGGATTAATTAGTAAGAAGTGGTAATAATGTTCGGAATAGATGGTGAAGTACACCTGACACTTGGACATTTTATTGAGTGGTAACTCCACTCACAAATCTAAAATTTCTCACAAAAATTTTCGAGATGATATTTCTCTATATTTTTTATTTTTGCAAAATAACCATGAGGAGGTGAATATGTACAATGGAAGATTATGAACCCAAAAATGGTAACAAATCGGATGTGGTAAGACTAGCAATGACAAACAGTCCTGTAAATGGCTATGTTTCCAAAAGACTATGTTCAATGGGACTTGGTGAAAAATTTGATCTAGGAGTACCTGAAAAAGTTGAAGGGAATAGTAGTAATAAGGAATCCCAATTTAGTAGTGATGTGAAAGAAAATCCCTTAAGAAGGAAATAAATTGGACAATTGGAAATAAAGAAAAGGTTTGGAAGGAACGAGGATCATATTACCTTAGCAACGCAGATGGTTTCATAAATTATAAAAAAAATGCTTTCAACTTCTCAGAACAGGAAGAATATACTCATTTTGTGAAAGAGATTGCAAATGATAAAAAAGATAATTTTTGTCCACTATGTGGGTGTACTTCCACAGGAGTGTATCCTACTTCTCTTTTTATGAATCCGCTGACGGAGGAACATCATAACAACCAAAAAGAGGGGTTTAAAGGTGTTGAGAAATGGACATCAACTTCGATTAGGGGGAAAATAAAAATTTGTCCAAAGTGTGCAATTTTTTGTTTAATTTCAGTTTTTGATTACTATATCCCCTTTTTTAAGAGTAATAACCGGGTGTACTTGGCATTGCCCGACACACAAAACATTAATGTTCTAAGAAAAGTAGCTAACAATCTATCATTGGGTAGCCAGTATGTGGATTTCACAAATCCAAACGTT
>JBDGUQ010000150.1:5142-6546 GCA_042215785.1 Candidatus Aenigmatarchaeota archaeon | reverse complement strand
CAGGAAAACACCAAATTGGGGTAATAATCGAACACGTAAACAGTTCTCAAAAATGGCAATCTCAAAGCGCCCAACATAAGTCCAGTCAAAAACGATACCGTATGCTGTTTATGTTCCTTGAGCAAATATGACAAAATTCTTGAAAAAATTACAAGACCTATTGCAGCCCCTCCTATGAAAACCAGTATTTCAACATATTTTGTGGTAAAATTCTTCAGAACTCCGAGCATAAATTCATATTGACCAAGCAAAAGCATCATAAAGGAACCCGAGATTCCAGGCAAAATCATAGCAGATATCGCTATCATGCCCGAAAAGAAAACAACTGGTATTGTATGAGGCAAAGTAAGAGTCTGGGGACCTGTTATCATAAAAGAAAACAAGAATCCGGCAAAACCAACAAATACTTTACCAATATTCAATCCTTCAACATGCTCGTAAATCATGACAGCAGATGCCAGAATAAGACCGAAGAAAAATGCATATGTGTATGTAGGAAAATTGTGCAAAGCTATTAGTATTACTCTGGAAGCTGCCAGGAAAGATGTGATTATCCCAAATAAAAGTGCCAAAAGAAATCTGGGATTCATACTTCCAAAAAGTCTTAGAAACTCCTTCCTGGATTCTTTAGAAAACGGTGCCTTTAATAGGTACAAAAATATCAAAGGCGTAAATGATTTAATAGAAGTTATCAGCTTTTCATATATACCAACTATGAATGCAATTGTTCCACCGGAAACTCCTGGAATAATATCCGCAAGTCCCATCGATAATCCTTTCAAATAGGTTTCTATATCTTTTTTGGTGATCATGCTTTCAAAACAATATTTTACATGGGTTTATTTATTTCTACATACATTCGACGAACGACGTAGAAAGCTTTATAATAGACAAAGAGTTATAAATATAACAGTGTTATATTTCTTTTCATTTTTCCGTAAAATAACCAGGAGGTGTTTAAAATGCCTGAAATTTTGATTTATACCGCTACAAATTGCCAGTACTCGAAAAGAGCCAAAAAATTTTTGAGAAGAAACCAAGTTAACTTCGTGGAAAAGGATGTTTCAAAGAACGGAGATTTCCTGGAAGAAATGATCGAGAAAACCGGAAAGGCCTTAGTACCTATTATAGACATAGGAGACGACATTTTAATAGGATTTGATGAACATGTTAAAAGAGATCTAAGAGAAAAACTTTCTCTAAAAAAGAAGAAACTAAAGAGTTAAAATAGAGAACTGGGATCTAAGTCGCTTGGAACCTTGTAAAGGTGACTATCACATTTACAGTCAGAACAACCGAAATCTTTAACCGGTTCTCCCACTTTGGATAACCTTTCAGCGGTTTCACATTCCAAATCCTTTGGGCCTTTTTTCTTTGTCACATCCACTATTTGCTTGATAATGG
>JBDGUQ010000150.1:0-5132 GCA_042215785.1 Candidatus Aenigmatarchaeota archaeon | reverse complement strand
CTATTTTTACAGGTCCATTATCAAGCAAATAGTCTATGTGCCAGAATAGCTTCTTATCTGAAGACTTATGCCTTTCCACTCTCTGTTCAATTCCGTTCTGAGCGGAACCCACATAGATGTATTTACCTATTTGGAAATGAATTTTTCCTAATGCTCCTATCCGGACATCTATATTCTCACTGATATTCAAAACCAAAAGATATATTCCCCTCATAATCCATTAAATTTAAAGAAAGCGAATTAAATATAAGTATGTTTTTTCCATTTTTGCTCATAATCCTGGGCCTATTCGGCCTCTGGTTCGGTAGTGATATCGTTGTTTCGGGGGCACAGAGAATTGCCCGGAGACTTAAAGTTTCGGAAGTAGTTATCGGTTTAACAGTTGTTTCTATAGGAACTTCTATACCCGAGATTTCCACAAACCTCGCCGCGGGTTATAACAAGATGATGGGTATCGATGCTTCGGGAATTGCGGTTGGTAATATAATAGGTTCATGCCTGTCTCAAATAACTCTTGTAATAGGAATAGTGGGTTTCTTCGCAACCATGTACCTGAAGAAGAGGTCCCTGATAAGAGATGGGTTTATGATGATGTTCGCCCTTTTTGTAATGTTACTTGCATCATCCGATTTAATAATAACGCAGCTAGAAGGTTTCGTCCTGGTCTCGATATATGTAATATATATAATATACCTAATTGACAAGGAAAAACTGTTTGTACAATCCAAAAAGGTGGAAGGTAAGAAAGGGGCAATCGTAGATGTTGTCAAGATTTTGCTGGGAGCAGGAATAGTAGTATTTGCTGCAGACCTCGTAGTTAAAAATGGTGTAGGTATCGCGCAAACAATAGGCATTAGGGAAGCTCTGATAGGTATCCTCGTTGGTTTGGGAACTTCATTACCTGAACTCTCAGTCTCCTTAAAAGGAGTCTTCCAAGGATCGGGAGGTATCTCCATAGGTAATTTGATAGGTAGCAATATAACAGATCCATTATTTTCACTGGGTCTAGGATCGCTTCTGGCCGGATTCACAGTTTCTTCAAGTACGCTCTTCCTCGAATTTCCCTTCTGGATAATAGGAACTGCCATGGCTCTCCTTCTACTTCACAACCACACCAATTTGAATAGAAACGAATCATTGGTATTGATTATATTCTATGTATTCTTCCTATATTTCCAGTTTTTCATATTCTAAATTTATCAAAACTGCAACCTATAGGGGAAATCTTTCGACAAAAGTCGAAGTAATATTTAAGTAGTGCCGTAAGGTATTATTCATTGGTGAAAATATGGTAGAAATGTATATACTCGGCCTAGCCTTTTTATTGGCACCAGTATTAGCCGAATACGCCAACCTAAAGGAGAAGACAGGAACAGCATTTGGATGGATAGCAGGAGCAGGACTGTTCTTCCTACTATCGTCAACATTTGAAAACACATTCTGGTCAGTAGTCTCAACACAAGCATCTTACTGGGGATCTCTATTATTCCAGTTCTTCGGTTGGATATTCGCATTTATAGGAACAATATGGGCCGCTTATCTAATCACAAAGGAAGAATAGACCCAAGAAGTGGTCAATACCCCTTTTTCTATTATTTTTAAATATATGGATTGGTAAAGAATTCCTAGGTGTTATAATGAGTATATTTGGAATAGGTTTCTCCTTTCTATTGGTCATCTATGGTTTTCACATACTATTTGAAAGGACTGACAAAAATAGCTTAGAAAAAATACAACAGTATACTTCACAAATAGAAGATATGACCAAAGAACTTGAAAGAGGTCATCAGACCAGGGTAAGTAGCAAAATAAGTATAAAATTGAAGGAATGTTTGAATGAGATAAAATCGATGGAAAACGGATTAATGCAATCAAAGGCTATAAGGGAGTTGGAAGGACTTATGTCAAAACTCTCCGAGATGGAAGATAACTTAGAAGAAGAGACGCTTGAAAATATCAGGAAGAGCGCTTTTGAAATACAATAACAACTGAAAAAATAAAGAAATTAGAATAAATAAAAAATATCAAATAGGTTTTTTCTTTACTTTGATTTGGTCTTTTCTTCCTCTGCTTCTGGTTCCTCAACTTCTTCTTCTAGATCAAAATCTTCATCTTCAAATTCTTCCACTTCCGGAACTTCCGGTGCCTTCAACTCTTCACTTTCTATCCAAACTATTAAAACACCGATCAAGATCAAGAACGGTGGTATAAATCCTTTCAATACTGTTATGAAGGCTGGTAACCAATTCAATGTTACTCCTCCTACTGAAGATGGTTTTATACTCGGAACCATACTTGAGGGTACTAGCAACCAAAGACCTATAACGATAAATATAAGGCCTATGAACAACTTAACGGCTGCGTTCGTATTTATCACCTCTATTAGTTTAAACTTTACTATATTATTTAAATGTTACATTTTTATTTATTGGTGAGAAGTAAAGTTTTTACAACTAAATAAGTTATACAAAAAAGTTTTAAAAGTGTGTACAATTTATTATAACAAGAAAATTGGTGTTAAAATGGGAATGTACAAGTACGTTCAAAAACTTTGGAAGAGTCCAAAAGAGAACCTTGGAGATGTCTGGAAAAGTAGGTTAGTGAAATGGAGAAAGGAAAATTCCGTGGTAAGGATAGAAAATCCAACAAGAATAGACAGGGCAAGGAACAACGGTTACAAAAGCAAACAGGGATATGTAGTAGTCAGAAGTAGAGTTTCGAGAGGAGGTAGAAAAGTTCCCAAGCCAAAAGGTGGAAGAAGATCCAAGAGGTCGGGAAGAAAACACACTGCCAAAAAATCCATCCAGAGAATAGCTGAAGAGAGAGCAAATAAAAAATATCCCAACTTGGAAGTATTGAATTCCTATTATGTTGCGGAAGACGGTCAACACAAATGGTACGAAGTGATAATGGTGGATCCAAACCATCCGGCAATACAGAACGACGATGATATTAACTGGGTATGTGAATCCTCTAACAAGAGAAGAGCTGTGAGAGGCAAGACTTCTGCAGGAAAGAAAGGTAGAGAACTCGACAAAAAGTAAAGATTTTACGCTAGTTTATATAAATATTTCTTATTATTATTAAAGGTATATGTACGATTTACACATTTCTTGTGACCAGACAGACGAAATAAAGGGATTTATAGAGATAGCGGAAGAACTGGGGATAAATGGATTAGTATTCACACCCAAATTTTCTTCACTGAAGAACCTTGAAGATTTCTATGAACATATCGACGAATTAAAGGAGAAAACGGAAATAGATATTGTAAAGGGAGTAGAAATAAAAGCAAAAAGTGTTAAAGATCTCAAGAAGAAGATATACAAAGTAAGAGAAAGGGCTACTGTTGTAGTTGTATTGGGTGGGGATTACAAAATAAACAGGGTTTCATGCGAAGATAGTAGAGTTGATGTATTATCTCACCCCGAATACAAGAGATCCGATTCAGGTCTTGATCATGTCCTAGCAAAAAAGGCCAGTGAAAACAACGTCCATATAGAAATAAATTTCAGGGATATACTGCAAACTTATGGAAAGGTGCGTTCACACGTTTTTGCACATATAAAAAAGAACCTGGAGCTGGCAAAAAAATACGAAGCACCATTAGTAATATGTTCTGGGGCCAGAGATAAATACGAATTAAGAGGACAAAAGGAACTTTCTGCATTGTTAGAACTCTTCGACCTTAGCAAAGAAGAATCCAAAAGGATTACACAAAATGTCCCCAGAAAACTGGTAGAGAAAAATAGGAAGAAAGTATCAGGTAAAATTGAATTTAAAGGAACTGAAAAAATAGAGGAGGAGTAAATCATGCCAAATAAACCAAATATGTTACCACCCACTATGCGAGAAAGGAAGAGATATATAGCCTTCCAAGTAATATCCGACGAAGAAATAGAATTCGGGAATCTGGTGAGCGGTCTCTGGCATTCTCTACTCAATCTCATGGGCGAGTTCGAAACTTCCCAATGTAATGTGTGGGTAGTCAAAGATAAATGGAATAATAAAAAACAGATAGGCCTGGTAAAGTGCAGCCACAACCACGTAAAACATGTTAGAAGTGCACTCGCATTAATAGAAATGTTGGGCGATATTAAAGTTATTGTCAAAACATTAGGCGTCAGTGGTACTATGAAAGGGGCTGAGAAGAAATTCTTCGGAAAGAAAAAACTAACAGATTTCTGATTTCAAGATATCAAAACAAAAACCAAAACGTTTTTAAATCTACCTTTTCTAATTACAATAGATTCACGATAAACAAAAATAAATTTAGATAAAACACATCAAAAGATAAACTATTTTTTAAGAATTTTACATAAAATCTAAATAATTTTGAGGTGAGTAAATTGCAAATGCCAAGTGGAAAATTAGGGTACGATAGAGCCATTGTAGTTTTCTCTCCAGATGGAAGATTATTCCAAGTGGAATACGCAAGAGAAGCCGTAAAGAGAGGACCTACTAGCTTAGGAATAGTATACGATAAGGGTGTTGTTTTCGCTGCTTTGAAATATACTGATAAATTATCAGTTGATAACAGAGCAAATAACAAACTACACCAGATAGATGATCATATTGCAACCGCAACTACAGGAATCATAGCTGATAGTAGAGTTCTAGTTGATAAAGCCAGGGTAAAGGCACAGGTTTACAGGATAACTTACGAAGAACCGATAGGTGTTTACTCTCTGGTAAAGGAACTTGCTGATTATAAGCAAATGCACACGCAGGTAGCAGGAATGAGACCAATGGGAATCTCTTTCTTGGTCGGTGGTGTTCACAACGGCGAGCCATCTCTATTCGAAACTGATCCAGGAGGAGCGATGTTCGAGTGGAAAGCACAAGTCATAGGAAGAGATGCAGAAGATGCAAGGAAATACTTAGAAGAAAACTGGGAAGAAGGAATGTCCAAAGAAGATGCACTACAACTTGCGGTAGATTCCATAAAGAAGGGAGAAGATGAAGTGGATGTGAAGTCTCTGGATCTCGCGTCGGTAGAAGAAAAAAGTGGTTTCGAAAGATTAAACAACGACGATAAAGAAGAATACTTATAGGTGAGAATTTGATAGATCTAGATAAAGCCGTTATTGCCAGGCTTGATTCTCACGGACAACATTTCGAAATATTAGTGG
>JBDGUQ010000065.1:5798-6628 GCA_042215785.1 Candidatus Aenigmatarchaeota archaeon | reverse complement strand
GTTTCCTTTAGAAGCCTCGCTACATTAGAAGCTTTGGAAAATTCTGTTTTCGATTGTAGATTATCATATATCTTTAGTTCGGGTGTTGGTGAAACTCCAGGAATATAATTAACGTCTTCCAATTTGTTGTCCTTATAAGAAAAAATCGCCGATACAGCCCTAACAAGAATTAGGTCCAAACCCTGATAGGATTTATTAACTAATCCTCCATCAGTACCTCCTATCTTTATATTATGTAATTTAGCGTCTCCAATACTATTTACAAGACTTTCACCGAGACCCAGTTTTTTATTCCCTAATTTTTCCTTTATTTCGAGACTGGCATTTTTTCGTTTATTCTCGAAAGAACCGATTCTTTCAGCTATATTGTCTATTTCGGCAAGAATTTTTCTCATATTCCAAAATTGGCTTCATATTTTTAAATATTTCATATTTTTGAGTTAATTATTTAATTGTTACTACATAATAATTACTCAGGTGTTATTATGGTATTTCAATCATTGAAGAATTTTTTACGTGGTAATTCTGTTAGACTTGAAAATCTAGAGAAAAGATTGAGGAGGATAGAATACGAAATTTCCAGAATGTCCTTCGCACAAAGGAACAATGAACAAAAAACTAAAATAGATAGACAAAATGCAGTGGAACAGAAGAAAAAAGAGCTTTCCAAGAGAGGAGACACGGTTTATACCCAGAGGGGGTGGACAATGCCCAGGAAGAAAACAGTTCAAAGAGGGAGAACTCCGAGGAAAATAGGAGCTAAAGAGAGATTAGTTTTTGAATTTCAATGTCCTAACTGTGGTAAAATCAATAACAGTGGCATAGAGCAT
>JBDGUQ010000065.1:2425-5788 GCA_042215785.1 Candidatus Aenigmatarchaeota archaeon | reverse complement strand
TGTTGATAAAAACAATAGCCACACGGACTACCACATGTACTTTAAATGTAATAATTGTGGATGGGAAAGCGACCTAGTGAGTATCAGAGCGACTAATTGACTTCAGTATCTGTTTTCCAGTCATATTCTCCTTCATCCATTTTTCCAATCTTGCCCATAGCTTCTCTATCTCCCCTTTCGTGGAATGATAACAATAGCATTATTCCCCAGATGGTTATTATGGATAACATCACTATCAACCCCGATATAGGTCCAACACTAGCTCTTGTTATTATATCGGTAATGTTGTTTGCAGGTACTGGATGTATTGCGAGTTTCCAGAACCAAGCTGCAATGTATATGGATATTAGCCAGTTATAAATTCTTCTTAATCTCCTTGTCACTGCTTCAAGTTTGGTTATTTTGAATTTAGGTTTTTTGATATCATCGATTAATATATTTTTCCATTCATTTCCATCCATTTCTTTACCTTTGAGTGCGGGTATGATGAAGTTTCCTTCCATCAGCCTGAGCCTGCTACGCCATATATCAAAAAATCTGTATCTCCTGGACTCTATTGAAAGGAATATTATAATTAAAAACATTCCCAGTATAAGAGTAAAATGTGAAATATCTGGACGAGAGAATACGAACGTCAGGATACCACCTGTTATTATAACGGACCAATTGGTTGTTGCATCCAAACGCTTTCTCCATGTATTACTTCTCTGTCTTTCACCTCTATAGAAATGAGTTAGGATGTTGGAATCGATTTGGTCTTGTAAATTTCTTGCAGTCATTTTCTCGTCCTAGGTATAAGTCTTATGTGTTGGTTTTAGTATTTAAAATTTTTTTGAGAAACAACCTTTTTAATATTTTAGTTACTAATTGTTTTTGGGATAGGTCGGGTAGGTAGGGGTAACCTGTAACTCCAAAACCTCTATAGGAGGACCGAAAAGTCTGGAGAGGTTTTCTTCAGTTGGAAGGACCTTGACTTCTGTCGTAGAAGTCTCGTCCTTTGGGATCCAGTGTCAGGTGAACCGGATCAGATCCGGGAGGAAGCAGTCCTAAGCCTGATTACTGGATGTTCAAAGGGTCGCGAGATGGAGATAGGGGTGGAGATTATCCTTCTAACCGGAGGTCCGATCCAGATGAATCCCTTTATTCTATTTTTAAAATCTCAATATCTCAAGATTAAGTATATAAAAATTTGTGTTAATTTTTTTCTTATGGAACCTTTTGAAGACGGCCCATCAGAAAGTCAGTTGGAAAAAATCTACGGTTTAATTGGAGATTCCGAAATAACAATGGAATATTGTTTAGAGGAAATGCCCGAAATGGAAGAGAAATTTAAACCTCCTAGATTCAAATGTTGGGATGCCCGAGATAGACACATAATAGTTGCAAAGGGACTCGAGAACGATTATGTAACTTTTGAGGAACATGCCAGGCCTAATAGATGGAGATATTTGGATGTGGAGAATGAAATTTCCAAGGAAGCTGCAGAAGATATTGCCTGGTTCGAAAATTTCGTAGAGGATGTTCTTGAATATAGTATATACACTTCAGATGTTCGCTACGATAGGAGGGTATCTGTTCCAAGTTTTAATAATTGGTTTAAAAATAACGAACATAGAATTGAGAAAGTTGCGGACAATAAAGAAAGGGCTTATGATAGATTACGGGATTTCCTTAATTCGAATGAAAAAGTAATAGTACCAAAATGTCTTACCAAACTGTATTCTTAGTTCTTAAGAAAGAAGGCAATTTAAACCAAGTAATCTTTTGTAGTGAAGATGTTTTGTGAGAAGAATGAAGTAAAATGTAAAAGGTATGTGAGAATATAAAAATTTTCGTTTTTACAGAAGTTTTTACATTTAAATAATTTTCTGCTTATAATCTTTAACAGTTGTTATCTTTTGGTGGTTTAATGAAAAAAGAATACGTTGTGATAATGGGAATATTGTTTTTAGTGGGTTTATTTGTAGGTTTCGGAGTTCAGGACGGTTTGTCACCCCAAACTAAAATAACCGAAATTAGAGATACCGAGGAATATGTAAAACCCAATATCACCAAGATAAGCACAGATCTAGTTGCAGTTGATGAGAAAGGTGAAGGAGTGACCGCAGAATTGGAAGTTCTGGCAGAACCTGGGAACGGAAGGACATCCGTCAATATTGATAAGCTATTTTTCTGGGTAGATACTCAGTCTTCTATAAGATCTGCTAAAAGAGTTGCCACCAATTATTTGAATATAACCGGAAATCGGTTCAATATAGTATATACTGTAAATACAGATACAACAGTTGTAGGGGGGCCAAGTGCAGGTGCTATGCTTGCAATTACCACTATAAAGGCTCTCCAGAATGAAAGTCTGAAAGAAAAAGTTACGATGACCGGAACAATAAATCAGGATGGTACTATTGGACCAGTTGGCGGTATTCTCGCCAAAGCTTATGCTGCAAAGGAAGCGGGATATGAAACATTCCTTGTTCCAGAAGGCCAAGGCACACGAGTTTATTATGAGAAAAGTGAAGACTGTAGAGAGTATAAGAATTTGAGGGTTTGCTCAACGGACTACGAACCAAAAGAAATGAGCATAGAAAATGAAGTTGGTATAGATGTAGAGGAAGTGGAGAATATCAAGGAAGCCATGAAGTATTTCGAGTGATATCTTATGATCACATTACTCGGCACTTCCCATATTTCTCCAAATTCTTTGGTTAATGTGAGAAAGGCACTAAATGAAACACCCGAGGCTGTTGCTGTTGAACTTGATATGTCCAGATATCTAAGTAGAATGCAAGGTGGGAAACGAATAAAAACAGGAATTTTGGTCAGATTCATTTCAAAATTACAGGAATATCTCGGCAGGAAGACTGGAGTTTTCCCCGGTGAAGAGATGTTCTTGGCGATAGAACTCGCGAAAAATAAAGGTGTGGACACCTATTTGATAGACCAAGAATACAGAAAAACCATACAAGCTTTTCAATCTTTACCTCTTTGGGAAAAAATAAGACTATTCATAACACCTATTCTGGGCTTGAATACAGATTTTTCTATTGAAGATATACCAGAGAAGGAACTCGTCGATAAGTTATTGAAGAAGGTAAAGGACCAGTTTCCATTTATGTATAAGGAATTAATAGAGGAACGTAACAAACATATGATAAATGCTTTAAAGGACCTAGACAAAAGATATGACGATGTTTTAGCCGTTATGGGCATTGGTCACATAAAGGGAATAGGTGCTTTGTTGGAGAAGGAAGAAATAAATTATAAAATATTTAAATGATGAATTATTAATATTAGGTAGTTACATAGCGAGAAGTGGGGTGATAAATATGGCAAAAGGCAGCAAAGAAGATACCAAAGAAAGACTTG
>JBDGUQ010000065.1:0-2415 GCA_042215785.1 Candidatus Aenigmatarchaeota archaeon | reverse complement strand
AAATAAGGGTTCATGTTGATGAAGATAAGATAGGAAGAGCCATTGGTTTTAGAGGATTTACAGTAAGAGCAGCAGAAGAGGCTTTGGGAAAGAAAGTGGAAATAGTTAAAGAATAAAACATCAACAAAATAGTGTTAACTTATGAATTTCAACGATAGCAGAGAAAGAAGGAATGTGTTAATTTCAATTCTCCTTATAGGTTTTCTCTTCAGTATCGTTGCCTTAGATTTTAGTATGAATTTTTTCTTTTCTTTACCGATTTATGTTTTTGGAGCAGGCTTAGCTCTAGTTATCAATGCATGTGTCTCGAAAAAAGTGGCTGAAAAATATGGAAGTATTTTTCTCTATAAGTTTTGGTTGCCTGGAGTGATATTAAGCATTGTTTCTGCAATATTAAGTATGGGTGCTGTTGTATTTGCAGCACCTGCCAGTAAAACAGTAGAACCTGAAAGGATCAAAAGGTGGGAAAAGGGACAGATGCATCTCAAAAACGAGGAAATTGGGAAGATTTCACTGGTGGGACCCTTGTCTAATTTCATCTTGGCAATTGTTTTTTGGTTATTATTTGAAATCTTTGGTTTACATTTCTTACTTACATTGGGAGTCATTAATTTGTGGGTTTCCGTTTCCCATCTTATCCCATATCCACCAATGGACGGAGCAAGAGTTATGGTTTGGAATGATTTGATATGGTTAATATCATTTATTTTGCCCGTGGCTGGACTTCTTCTATTTTTTCTTTGATTTTGCCTTTCCCTCTATTGAGTTCTTCTAATCTATTAATTCCAACTATTTCATCTTTTAACAAGGGTATTTGTGCCACGGACTGTTCCTGAAACTTTATTTTTATATCTTTCAAATTGTCCAATTGCATTTTTCTCCTAGATTTACAAAATTCGCATTTTTCCTGTTCTGGTATAATTTTATTTATTATAATTTCGTTGACACTTATACAGTTCTTATGTAGTTCTTCGACAGTTCTTTCAGTTTCTAGTATACTCATCTTTTCAGGAATAGTGACTAGATTAAAGTCAGTTTTTTCTTCATCTGACATTATATCCTTCGCTTCCCGTATCTTTGCTTCCAATTCTTCTAGGGGACTGAGATCAAATTGCTCTTCATCTTCCTTTTCACCAAATGGCATGAACCCCTTGAACATACTGGTCATTTGAGAAAATTTGGATTTTATTTTGATCATCTTGCCGATCCAACTTCCCATGATATCAGGCAAGGATAAAAATTTAAGAGTATGACCAGTGGGTGCTGTGTCAAATACTACATAATCAAATTCTTCCTTGTCCATAAATTCTAAAAATTTGTTGAATGCAGCGAACTCATTCATTCCGGGAGAATTTCCTGCCATATTGAGTTCATCCAGACCAAAACCACCTAATATATCCATTCCCTCCATTTCACTGGACTTCATTTTTTTCTGATAGTCATCCATGGCTTTCTTTGGATCTATTTCCACACCATATAGATTATTGGTTATTTCTGTAATTTCTGGATCTATTTTAACATCAAAGGAATCGGATAGAGAATGTGCAGGGTCAGTAGAAACTATAAGTACTTTTTTATCTTGTTTGGAAAGTTCTAATGCTTTAGCGGCAGAAAGAGTTGTCTTCCCAACGCCTCCTTTACCGGAAAAGAAAATATATTTTTGTCTCTTCTTTGTGAATGATAAATCCAATTTCCCACCTAACAAATAGATGTCGGTGAAGCTACTTAAATATTTTATTAATCCCTATAGTGATCATATAATTTTTTTAATCCATAACCAGTTCCTATAATAGCAAGTCCAATGCCCGTAAAAACTAACGCATTGTCGGTGTTTGTTTCACTCAAGGTGGCGGGAAGCTGACTAATTTGCCTTGAAGTATATTCAGAAAGTTCCCACATTCCATCGCCTACATCATTACAGAAATCAACAAAATTACTGCCTGCACTATTGAAATTTTCAAATGCATTATCCAAATAATCAGATCTATAACATGTCATGTCCATCACACAATAATTATTAATAAGTAATAAATAAAGGAGAAAATTTAAATACTTCGAATTAATTTAATCTCTTGAGAAAGAAACTTCCAAAAATTTCCATTTTACCGTAACGGTATATCCAATATCCTTAGATTTGTCCAGAAGACCAAGAAGAAGTTTTCGATTGGTCAGGAGAAGGGAAAGTGCCCCCGATAAATTCTTGATATTCACTGTTATTTCTCTGTCCTTTATTTTAATATCTAGGAATTCCTCGTCCTCTGACAGTAATTGATAGTTCTTCTCTGAAAAGATGGGATCACCCTATGTTTTAATATCCAGCTCAACCTCTCCATGAAACTCAATTTCAAAGCTACCCGCCTTTAGCGTTAAACCATCAAGTTTGAGTGATAGATTCTCTTTCTTTCCCGCTAAACT
>JBDGUQ010000006.1:1429-6653 GCA_042215785.1 Candidatus Aenigmatarchaeota archaeon | reverse complement strand
CGCAGAAAAAATTGTCAGAAGTGGCTTAAAGTTTGTGGGTCTCTCTCTGGATAGTGTAGAACCATTTATACACAACAAAAGCAGAGGAGTAAGCGGCGTGCATAAAAAGGTTTTGAGATCTATAGATGAATTGAAGAAGGTGAGAGATGGAAATCCACATATCTTTATAAATTCTCTTATAATGAAAAAAAATCTAAAAGAACTTTTCAAATTAGTCAAATTAGCTGATAATAAAAATATAGAGGGAATCACTTTTCAACCAATCGCACCCCCTGACTTATTTGGGAGCAAATATAAGAGACCTTATCTTAATAATTTTTATCAAAAAATTAGTGATATGATGCCTAATAAAATAGAAGGGTTTATTAGTAAATTTTTCAATGACATATATGAGAAGAAAAATAGAGAATGGTTCAGTAAGACTGATTTTTGGCCAAATTATGAAAATGTTGAATTTGTCCTAGATGAAATAGTCAAAATGAAGAAGAATGGTTATCCCGTTGGAAATAGTTTTAAAGATCTTAATAGGTTTTATGACTATTTTAAAGATCCCCTGAAGTTTTTGGAACAATATGAATGTGTGGCATGTGATTCATTAACAATCACTAAAAATGGAAAAATTAAATTGTGTCCAAAAAGTAGCATTTTAGGAGATATAAATAAAGATAATTTGTTTGAAAGTTTGAACAGAGCAAAAGCAGAAAAGGTTAGAAGGCAAATAAAGAATTGCCGGAGAACTTGTAAAATTTTGTCTATAAATAAAGATGACTTTTATTTTTGAGTTGTTAGCATGCATAATGAAGCAAAATTATTTGGAATTAAAACTTTGAGAAGAGAGGAGATAGAGGGTAAGACAGTATTGGAAGTTGGATCAAAGGATGTGGACAGGGAAAGTTTTAAGGGAACATTGAGATCTTATGTTGAAAAAAATAATCCAGAAAAATATATAGGTATAGATTTGAACAAAGGCCCCTTAGTTGATAAAGTATGTGGAGTGAATGAATTATTAGATTTGTTCGGTAAAGAATCTTTTGATCTGATTATCTGTACAGAAGTTATTGAACATATCAGAGATTGGAAGGGAGCTTTGAGAAACATAAAGGGTGTGTGCAAACCAGGTGGGATTATTTTTATTACTACCCGTTCTAGAGGATTCCCTTATCATCCCATACCGGAGGATTTTTGGAGATTTGAAATTCAGGACATCAAAAACATTTTTTCTGATATGGACATTTTGGATTTGGAAAAGGACGGAAAGTTTCCAGGTGTTTTTGTTAAGTTAAAAAAACCATCAAATTTTAATGAATACGGTCTTAATAATTATGAATTATATTCGATAATTTTAGATGAAAAAACTTCCCAATCTTATAATTTTAGGAACTATAGAAATGTTAGACTTTTCTTATTGAAGATTAAGTTTTATGTTTTAGAAATGTTCGATAAAGTGTTTAAATAGTAATATTTTAAAATCACAGTAAATTTTCTAGAACGGGAGGTTCTTTTCTATAATTGTTATCAATAAATAATTCAAACAGAACTTCAAGTGTTAGCAAGGACCATAATTTTTCATCCAGTTTGTATTTGTACCTTTTGGAAAAACTATTTACATTATTTTTTAATATTTTACGCTTTTGCAATCTATTTGCAAACCGATAAAAAATCTCTTTGTTGTCTTTAACGATTGATCGTGTCTGTTTTGACCAGGAGTCTCTTCCCCGTTTTATTATATAATCCGGTAGTTTGTTTCTCATCATTTTTTTCATGAGAAAGCGTGATTCGAAATTCTTAATCTTTATGTGAGGTGGTATCCTATAACAATAATCCAAAAATTTTTTATCCATGAATGGGTTCACTATTTCCTGATGCATACTTGGAAAACTATCACTTAAAAAACCATTTAACATGGTCATGTAGCTATATCCATGTAATATTTCATTGATCTTATTTTTACCCTTTACCCTTTCTAAATTATTCTTTCCTACTTTTTCGTTGAATAATTTTACCTTTTCCACTTCGGGCATAATTTCTCTCAGGGATACATATATATCTTCTTGGCTTTCAGAGATGAGTACATTGTAAAGAAAGAAATAAAGGTTTTTGCTGGGAAGATGGGGAAATTTATTGCTTACTATTTTTTTTGAGACTATTTGGGAAGAAGTTTTTGATATTTTTGATTACATTTAGTGCAACATAATCCTTTCTTCCGAAGACTGCTTCTTCACCTCCTTGTCCCCAAAAGATAATTCTTTCATTTTTGGAAATTTTGGGCAAGAAATATTGAAAGATTCCGGCGTGATCTTGTGGATATTCTAGATGCCAAAGTGCCTTTGGAACTACATTTATCAATTCTTGTCCTTCCAATTTCTTTTCCAAGTGGTTAGTATTGAAATAATTAGATACCCTTTTGGCATAAGGTCCATCATCAGAAAGGGCTACAGTATATGTATTTACAGGTTTTTTTGAATATTTGTCTAAGAAATATAAGATAGTCGATGAATCAATCCCCCCAGATAAATATAGACCAAAGTTATTGCATATATTCAGTCTTTTTCTGATCGCATTGTCAAAATAAAACTCCATTTTTTTTATAATATTATTTATATCTTTCATTTTCTTCTCACTATTTACATGGAAAAAATTTAATTTTTCCGTTTGAAATTCCCCATTATTGTATTTTACGAAACTCAACGGTGGAATTCTTTTGATATTACTAAATAATGTATTTGGAAATGGTATGTGCCCAAACGTTATGAAATCTGAAACTGATTTATAATCTATCTTATTTTTGAAGAAAGGAAGATTCAAAATGGATTTCATTTCCGAAGAGAAAAACAGTGTATTTCCTTTTTTTCTATAAAATATATTTTTGTTGTTTGTTAGGTATTTGGTAAAACCCAGTTCATCTACTTCAGGTTCCCATTTTATACAAATAAAATCTCCATTTAACTTTTCGAATATATTACTACCATATTTTTCATAAAGAAGTGATAAAAATTCAGGATCATTGGTTTTATTAGAAATCCCAATGTTCAGCTCATCAATCAAATCTCTTTTATTATAAATTACTCCGTCAACAAACATTTTATGGTTTTTGCATTCATTTATCCTATCCTTTGTATTTCCCTGGATTCCTATTATCACAGATTCATCTTGATATATTTCTTTGTATTTATTACCTCTATGAGATAAACACTTAAGCATTCTATTTATATCTTTCTTGTCATAATTCGACTTTGGAGTTTTAATGCCACATATACCTGTCATGTAAATCAAGGAATTAATGATGATTTTTCTTAAATTTAAATTAAAGGATGAAGATATTTATTAGTATGAAAAAATGTGTCGAAAAGTTATTTTATGGAGTTATTGTGGTTCTATTTGTAACATATTTGTTTTGTAACTATGATATTATTTTAGGTTTTTTCCATGAAATACGCTGTTTATTCTTTTGAATGTATAACAATTAAAAATTTTATATTTAGACTACCAACATTGGTTATATGTCAGTTTTAATATTTTTCATACTTAATGTTATCGTACTATCTACAGCCTGTCTTTTTTCATCTCATTTCAAAAAGGTACATATTGTAGATTTTTTGCAAATTGTTTTTATATTTTATATAGCTGAAATAGTTTTCCTCACCCTTTTATTGGGTATTTTAGGATATCTTTGTATTCAATATCTAATTCCATTTTTATTGTTGTTTTTTATATTTTCATTGTTTTTTTCCAAAGATTTGAGTATGGATTTTGACATTTCTAATATTCCAAAATTTTTTTATGAGAATTTTTATCTACTTATAGCCGTCTTATCTACATCTATCATACTTATAGTTGTATATATTGGATTGATATTTCCCCCTGCATTCTGGGATTCTTTGATGTATCATTTAGTTCTTCCAGTTGAATGGATGAAGGCTGGAAAAATATTTGTTCCAAATGCTCCTGAAGTTGGAAATTTACAGGCAAGTCTTTTTTATCCGGGTAATAGCGAGCTATATTTTTTGTGGAATATGTTACCATTTCATTCAGATTTAATAGTTGATTTGTCTCAGTTACCTTTTCTTATAATGGGAACTCTATCATGTTTTTCTTTTTCGAAGGAATTGGGATTTGGAACGAAAAGTTCGTTATTTCCTTCGATATTGTTCTTTTTTACTCCTATAATATTAATCCAATCTAGATCGACTTACACCGATCTAATTTTGACCACTTTTTTTCTAATATCAATAAACTTTTTATTAAAATTTAAGGACTCTAAAAAATTTAAATTTCTTATAATGTCAAGTATTGCGGCAGGTTTGATGCTTGGTGTCAAATATATTTCTCTCATATATTTCATAGGTATTCCTCTGTTCTGGATATTTGTAAATGAAGAAGTTTCATTTAAGAGGACAATGAGAATTATGATAATTTTCCTATCTATTGCCCTTTTGTTTGGTGGGTATTGGTATGCAAGGAATTTACATCACGAGGGATCTTTACTCGCTAATTTTGTTATTTCCAAAGATTTACCGTGGTTCCTGCAAAATAATATAATATCTAAAAATAAACAGTTCATAGATTACTATGACTTTGGAGATTACAGTGAAGAGTTTGTTAGTGGTAATAAATGGTATTTATATCCATTTACAGATGGATTGACTGGTAAATCTAATTATACGCATTTATCGGGTTTTGGACCACAGTTAATAACTTTATTAATACCTTCATTTCTATTGTTTTTCTTCTTTTCTATTCGTAACAAAAAAAGGTTGTATTTATCAGTTTCTTTTTTAGTTATAATGTTTTTTACATTATTTTTCTTATTGGACTTGATGAATCCCCGATTTGTACTTCCCCTGTATGGAATTTCATGTGTTTCTGTAGCTTTCATTCATTCTAAACTTGAAAACAGATGTATTTTGAAGTTTATAGTAGTACTTTGTATATTGTTTTCATTAATAGGAACTGTGTTCAATCTGGCTCCTTATGAAGTATTTTTCTTAAAATATGATTCAAAGGGCTGTTTTCCAGAATATCTCACTTACAATTCGACTTCTATGAAAGTATTGGGCACCTCATGGTGTTGGTTAAATGGCAATACGGAAAAAAATACAAACATAGCCTACACAAATTTCAATATACCATATTACTTGTATGGCAATAATTTCAAGAATAACATCAATTATATAAATCCAAATAATTATACTTCTTGGAGGAGAAAAATCCAATGGAATGATTA
>JBDGUQ010000006.1:0-1419 GCA_042215785.1 Candidatus Aenigmatarchaeota archaeon | reverse complement strand
TTATATATTAATATGGTAGATGTAAATCATATTTCTTCAGTTAGCATTGATTCTGAAATTGTAGTTCCTATAGAATATGTTTTTGCACAGGAAGAAAAACTATTCACAGAAGTTTTCAAATCTCCTTATGTTAAAATTTACAACATTTCTAAGGTTATAAGAAACCAAAGGAAAAACAAATTTATTGATATGGGACATGAAAAGGAAGATGTGAATCTTCTTGATGGTTGGTATGATAAAGAAACTGAAAGGGATGGGACTGATTTTAGATGGGGTGGGAAGATAAATTGTTCTTCTTTTCAAATCAATTTGAACAACTCAACCAATTATAATATGTTTACAAATTTAAGTTACCCTGCCTTTGATGGTTCCCTGCAAAAAATCAATTTTTACATAAATGGAATTTTTATTGATACATATAATTTGGAGAATGAGGATTGGAATAATGTATTCTTTTATGTAGATAACAAGTTTTTGAACGAAAATAGTAATACCTTTGAATTTTGTTATGAAAAATTATTTTCACCAAAAAATTATACAAATAGTTCTGATGATAGGGAATTAGGTACCAGATTTGATTATTTCAATATAATTCCAGATAAAGGTTTCAAAGTCCTGAATATTGGTTCAAATGCAGAGAGTTATCTTGTTGAGGGTTGGCATGAAAAGGAAACTGAAAATATATTGAAAAATAAATTTAGGTGGGGTGGAAACAAAAACTGCAGTACAGTGAAAATAAAATTGAATGAAGATATGGATTATAAGATATATTTCAAGGCTACATCTCTTTATCATGAAGATTTGGGAGAGAAGGTTTTGGATATTTATTTTAATGATAAAAAAATAAATAATATTACAATACTGGATAGGAAATGGTATACTTACGATATAAGGATTGATAAAAAGCATATCAACAGTCGAGAAAGGGACGAACTAAAATTTTGTTATAATACTCTGGATAAACCAAAGGACTTTTATGATGTTAATGATACTAGGAGTTTGGGTGTAGCATTCGATTACATAGTGTTTGTTCCAAAGGAAGAATAATGTTTCAAAGACAAAACAAAATTGATTTATATGATAGATGATGGATTGAAGATTTTCCTAACATTTTTCTTAATTTTTATATTGTTTGCCCATTGGGTTGGTTGGAATGAAACATCCAGGTTAGATTTAACGAGATCAATAGTAAATCAAAATTCTCTGAACATAGATAATTATAAGGATAACACGGGAGATAGATCAGTTTATAATAACCATTATTATTCTGATAAGGCTCCGGGATCCTCTATTTTAAATACCCTTTTTCTTTGGATGACCAATAAAATGTACAGTGAGGCCCATATAGATAACCAATCATACAGAGAGCAGACCAAATTTAAGACAACTACCTATTATCTAGTTGAAACAAATTTTAAG
>JBDGUQ010000099.1:0-6662 GCA_042215785.1 Candidatus Aenigmatarchaeota archaeon | reverse complement strand
GATTTCCAGATATCATTATTGAGGATGAACTCGCTGATAAGTTTTTTGATGAATACATTGATCTTGTGGTTTTCAGAGATCTTATCGAGAGGCACCAAATCAAAAATGTTTTCGTGGTAAGATATTTGATCAAGAGTTTACTTTCCTCCTTTAGCAAAGAGTTTTCTGTAAACAAGGTTTTCAATGACTTGAAATCTCAGAACATAAAGATAAGTAAGAAAACGCTCTATAATTACCTATCTTATCTCGAAGACACTTTTTTCGGTTTTTCACTGAATAAATTCTCCTATTCCATGAAAACTTCGGGGCTATCTATATCTAAAGCTTTTATAAATGATACAGGGCTAGTTAATTCTGTATTAACAAATTTTTCAGAAAATATTGGAAAACTTATGGAAAATCAAGTTTTCTTGGAATTGTTGAGAAAAAAATACAATGAATCAAATATAGAGCTTTTTTACTGGAAAGATAGAGGGAGGGAGGTTGACTTTATTTTGAAGAAGGGAGAAAAAATTAGGAAACTTATTCAAGTATGTTATAGTATTGAACACAAAGAAACCAAAAAAAGGGAAGTAGACGCTTTAATTAAATCAAGTAAGGAGTTAAATTGTGAAAATTTAATAATAATAACTTGGGATTATGAAGGTGAGGAGAAAATAAATGAGAAAAAAATAAAGTTTATCCCATTATGGAAATGGTTGCTAAACTGACTTCTGTTATTTCAAAAACAAAATCTGTCCCTGGGTTTATTTTCTTTGTTTCTCCAAGTCTTTTTGGAATGACAACTTGACCCTTTGGGCCCACCTTTCTTTCCTCCCTTAACATAATTACCATCAAATTTTGTTTAATTTTGAAATTTTATTGACCTTTAAAATTATCTTTCCAAGAAAAAGTGTCTCTCCCTTCTCCCACTGGGCATTCTTTCCAGGACCATATCCCTACTGAGTTCCTTGCTCACAAGAAACGGGTTATCATTTTCAACTATTTCCAATGCCGAGTCCATTTTGCTTGAAGATTCCGAATAAATTGTAAACAATTTCTCTCCTTCCTTTACCTTATCTCCCATTTTTTTATTCAGGAGAACTCCAGCACCTTCATCCTTGGGAGCCCCAGCTTTACGTGCAATATCTCTCATAATAGGATTGCTTAACCAAAGCACCCTTCCTTTGTCCTTTGACTTTATATCAACCGTCTTCTCACCCAACTGTATATCCTTAGCATTTATGTTGGGATCCCCACCCTGAGTATTTATTATTTCTCTAAACTTCTTCTCTGCATTTCCATTTTTTAAAATTTGCATAGCTTTCTTCTTTCCATCCTTTTCTCCCGACGTTTCAAGCAATATTCCGGCTAATGATGTTACCTTCTCCACCAAATCAGGTGTTTTACTAATATTATTCAAAGTTTCCAAGGTCTCCTTGGCTTCCAAGGCTGGTCCCATCGCATACCCCAATGGCTGTTCTCCGTATGTAGAGGCACATTTAACTTCTATTCCCAATCTTTTACCCAACTCTATGAAATCTTCCGCGAGTTCCTGTGCTTCTTCTATGGTCTTTATTTTAGCCCCCCTTCCTGTGGGGATATCTATAACAACGTAACCAGCATTTACACTCTTCTTCTTGGCCATTATGGATGGTAGTAATAATGGATCAATACCTATTGGGTACTCAACTTGAATAAATAGATCATCGGCAGGTGCAAGATCAACTGCACCGCCCCATACAATACAACCATTGGTCTTATTGACCGTTTCTTTGATCTCATCCAGATCCAACTCGACATCGGTCAGAACTCCCATTCTGTTAGCAGTTCCGGCAGGCGAGGTAATAGCCTTGCTTGAAGTCTTTGGTATGGTCAAACCTGCATAAGCTACTATAGGCACAAGGAGCATCGATGTCTTGTCACCACATACACCGCCTATCGAGTGTTTATCGTAAATAGGATGTCTGTCCATTTCCAAAATATCGCCTCCTTCCGCCATGCTCCGCGACAGGAATTCGGCCTCTTCCAAAGAGACGCCATTCAAATCCAGAGATGTCACAAAGGAAGTTAGTTCCACATCAGAAAGATTTCCATCCACAACATCCCTAACGATTGATCGTACTTTACTATGACTCAAACTCCTGCCGGAAACTTTTTCCTTTATATACTCAACGCTTTCAGGGGGTTTCGCATCTCTGACCTCTATCTCAGAACCTTCCTCTATATCAAGTTCCGAATAAACATCCCTGTAAAGACCCACCTCATCCCTACTAACGGTCTTCTCCGCAATATCCATTATAGCAGTAATTTCTTGGTCATCATATTCAAGCTTGACCCTATCAAGAGCATGTAAACTCATGTCTTCGGCTGTATCCTTATTGAGAACTACAATTAATTTTCCCCCGGCTTCCAAATCCAAAGATAAAGCTTTAAGCTTCATTGTAACACTTATGATATTAAAATTACTTATGAGATTATTTAAAGTTATTGAAAATAGCTGCCGATAAAAGGATTTAAATACTAGCTTCCAGTAAATTTATTCATGTTGGAGAAGTTATGGCTCAAGGAGGAAATAGAAAACAAGTTCTTGAAATCGTTTCTATTCTCGATATTCTTTACTTCCCTAAGCATATCAATAACACATTACTTTATCCCGTTCAAAATAATGTCTCAGAACTATACGGGCATTATTGCAGTTCTCATAGCCTCTCTCTCAACTTCTTATCCACTAATCAGATACCTGGAAAAGAGGGAAGATGAGGAGGAAAGGATGAAAAATATAGATGAGGGAAACCTTCTTTTCAGGCACTTCCATGAAATATTGATGTATCTGGTATTCTTTTTCGGTGTCACATTATCGTTCTCCATTTTTTACTTCTTGTTCCCACAGAGCTTTTTCTCGGCACAGCTTGGAACTATATTCTCCATAACTGGAAGGTTTATACGGATGGGTTTCCTTCATAGCATAGTTTCAAATAATTTGTTCGTATTCTTCATAACCTTTCTCCTTTCATTTATCCTGTCCGCAGGCATGGTTTTTATACTTGTCTGGAATGCATCCGTCTTGGGGGTCTTTTTCGGTAAGAAAATCGCTGCGGCTGGAATATACGCACCACTTTCTTTCGTTCCCGACTTTCTCCAAATACCGTGGTATGTCGTTGGTATCCTGTTAGGACCGATACTATCAAATGACAGGAATAACCAAATAATGCTTTCCTTGACATCAGTAATATTGATTCATGGATTGATGAGTTACGGAATAATTGGTTACATGCCACATGGCATACTCGAAATAGGTTCTTATTGTATAGCGGGCATATCGGGATTCTTACTATCAAGACATGTGGAAGATTACAGAAAAGAAGGTTCGAAAGAATTCTTAGAACTTTCTGAAGATTGTTTTATACTACTTGGAATAGGACTGCTGATGCTTTTCCTAGGTGGTGTTTTGGAAGTACTTTAAATGTTTTTACAGTGCTTCATACTTCTTTAAAGACTTCATTACGCTTTAATTACTCATTAATTAATAGAAAATTAACTATATATATTTTTATGACTTCTAATAGTGAAAATACAATTTATATTCCTGTATATAATGGTGAAGAGTTCTTAGACGACATGCTAAATAGGATAGAAGAATTAGACTACTTAGAAGAAATAAAAATAATAGACGACTGTTCTACGGATAGTACAAATGAAATATTGGAAGAATGGGGAGAAAGGGGATTGGATTTTGTAACGATGGAAAAAAATGGTCAAAAGATAGGCTCAATAAAAAATGTTCTCGAGGAAGATTTTGAGAATGGCGAATTATCAGAATATGTTATCTTGCATGATGCCGATTGTTTTTTACATACAGAAGGTGAAAATGGCAGTTTAAAAAACGGGAATCTCAGGAATGCGCTGGATAAGTCTATAGATTTTATGAAGAAAATGGAATGGCATGGAATGGCGTTAAAAGATGTTCCTCATCTAGATGAGGAATCCAACTTTCTGGAAAGGGCCCAATACAAGGAATATATGTGGGACAGGGCATTTCACTATAGACTGGGTAAAGCAGGTAGGATGAGGTGTATTCCTGGAGCAGGTGGTATATACAAATCGGATGCATTACTCGATGCGCTAAATAATCACTCTCTAAGGCATGATGGGGATGACATGGAAACCACAGCTCTTATGCAAAGATCTGGATACAAAGTTGGTTACTACACAAAAGGATGGTTGAAGATCTGGATTTAGATGAGGAAGAATATCCACCACTTGTCGTAGAAACTATAACTCCGGATAACCCATTCAAACTATACAAACAAAGATGCAGGTGGACAGCCGGGGCCGTTGAAACTTACTTGAAAGAGAAGGAATTTTATTTCGGTGAATTATCGGAAAAACCCCGTAGATTAGGTTTCCAGGCCATATATGAAACTGGTAAAATGGTCACATATCCTTTCTGGTACTGGGCCGCCTTCAAAAACCCGGAATTTGTTTTGCCCATTTCTTTAATGATGACAGGTGTGATGAACACTGCTTTATTATGGTTCAATCCCGAATATCATGAAGAATTTGAAACGTTGCCCGAAAAAGTATGGGATTCGACTAAAAATTTCCTTCCCCTGGCAACATATACGCTTGTAATGGATTCAATTAGAGTTCCGGGGGGATATTTCAGAGCCTTCAATAATTATCTAAAAAGGAAATGGAAAGACGGAAAGAAATCATAAATCGTGCGAAAACTTCTCCTCATATCCATTATCTCTTGCTTGATCGATAGTATATTCCAAAACATCTTCAAAAGCTTCTGAATCAACATCTTTTGGGTAAATAACGAACCTAAACAATTGGGGCTCTTCCGAAAATATCCCATCAACCAATTCTCTCTTTTCTTCAAATGAATCCGAATCCCAAGTTATTGAATATGCATTACCTCTGTGGATTTCCAGTGGGGAATTACCTCTTTTCTTATATATGTTAAACCGGCCAAAAAGTACATCATACATATCAAGTGCTGTTTCAAATGCCTCATCACTTAGACTCCAATTTGGAGGTACAAACCTATCAGGTCTCAAATATAAAGAATCCAACATTTCTTCTATCCCAGCCTTATTCAGTTGCCTGGCCTCTCCTTCATTTAAATTGGAATACTCGAATTCACCTTCCGAATTTGCAGGCGAATGGTTGAAACCATGCTGACCGATTGGAAACTTACCAACGTAATTCTCTTGGACATAATCAAGAAAATCAGAATTATTTGAAATGGGATAAAAGTCATTTACCAATGGATCTTCTGTTACGCATTCTTCCACGGGAACTATAGTATATTCTCTCTTTTTTAAACTTAGTTTATCCAGGCTTTCATCCAACCTTTGCATGAATCCTGATTCATAAAATCGGGGACTATTGTGGTGTATTTCCACTATCATCTCTCCGTCTCCCTTGGTAGCCGCTTTAGAAGAACCGAAAGGTATAGCCAAATCTAATATACTCAAAGCTCCAATTTTTAAAAAATCCCTTCTAGTAAGTGCCATAGTAAAAACCGGTTATCAGTCAAACAATTCATCTGAAAATACTTCCTCGTAACCTTCTTCCCTCGCCCTCTCTATGAAATATCTTCCAACGTCTTCGGCTCCATCAAATCTGAAGTCCTGCACATTAAATACGCCCATTATAACTGGCGGGTCCCTGGACAAATATTCATCAATTTGATCCATTCTCTCCTCGGGTGAATGCGCTTCCCAGGTATAATTGCCGGCGGGTGCGAATATTGGAGACTGCAACTCAGAATAACGGTTTTCATGTTTCTTTGTGATAACATTCTGGCCTAAGATCAGACCGAAATCATCCAACGTAGTACAAAAGACTTCAAGATCATCTCCACTATCCCAATTCGGAAAAACAAATCCGTCCGGCCAAACTCCCAGAGTATCGTGAATTATCTCTTTACCCTTTTCATTCCTCTCATGGGCCTCCTCTGCATCCAGATGCGTATACTCATAACCATCACCCCAATAGTTCAATGACCAGTGGTTATACCCATGTTGACCAATCTTGCTTTTGCCAATATAGTTATTTGTGACATGTTCCACAAATTCGGGTGATTCGTACAAGGGATAAAATATTCTTCTATCAGGATTTTCAATGTCCGGTGGGTGTTCCAACTTAGGAGTTATAAAGTATTCCTTCTTTTCAATACCCATTTTGTCCATGAATTCATCCGTCTTTTCAACAAACTCCAAGTCCCAGTAACGTGGGTTTAAATCCTGTATTTCAGTAGTCATGGACTTCTTTGGTCTAGCATGTACTTTAGGTGTTTTCAAACCTATTAAAAGTCCTGTAGTTCCCATTATAGCACCTTTTAAAAAATCTCTACGATTTAACATACTAATCAAATAATTATAGGGTTTAGAAACTATAAATAATTATTTTCAAAGCCTTACGTCTCAAATACCGAGCAATTACATATTTTAAAATCAGAATGAAGCACTAAAAAAATTAATCACTCTGTATTCTCAACAGAACCTAGAAGCTTCCTCACGGCATCTCTTACAGTCTCGGATCTATTGGGATACTGCCCATCGTTCACTAATTTATCTATATTCTTTATTTGTTCTTTGGTCAATCGAATTTGAACACTTTCCATGGACATGATTAACTTAATAGTGGTGAATATTTAAATATTTATCCCA
>JBDGUQ010000088.1:2977-6842 GCA_042215785.1 Candidatus Aenigmatarchaeota archaeon | reverse complement strand
CATACCTTCTGCAAGATATTTGTTCTCCAAACTCTGCACGTTCCCATCCTCACCCTCGGTAAAGTATCGAATATTTTTGGTTGTGTTCAAGCTTATTGATGTTCCTGTGATATTTCCCCCAGCTCCACTTGGATTCATCAAACCAACACTTGATTTCTTGCTAACTTCTCTGGTTCCATCGAATTGAATGGTTGCGTTGGGTGTATTTGGAGCGTTCAAGACGTAAGAATTCATGAACTTCATGTCGGGCCTTTCGGTAGTTGATCCTCCCAAGAATATATAACCCTGGACTGCAGCGTTCCGTTCCGGTATATGATTCAAACTGAAGTTCTGCTCGACAGGAGTGGAATTTCCCGGTAACATTCCACCAGTACCATTCAAATATACGTCCTCTTCGAAGTAGTCGGTACGGTCTGCGGACACCGTCGTTATATATGTTCCGTTGGTATCGTTAGCTGAAGGGACTTCAATCGAATACTTTCCACTCGAATCGGTTTGATCACTAAATGTTAGCAAACCCCCAAAAGAATTCATCCAAGTAGTGGAAACTGTAGCACCTTCAATCGAATCTCCGTTGGAATCTTCAACCGTTCCGTTAACCCAGGCGTCTCTAACTGGAGCTTGATTGAGGGTCAAATTGACTTCTTCCTCCGATTCGTCAACAAATATGGTAGTAAAGTTACGGAGGTAATTTTCGCCTCCCGATGCTAGAGTTACGTTAACACCACCTAAAACCTTAACGAAATATTCACCATCAGCATTTGTAGTTGTATAGTTTACCGGATTAAAACCACTTACATTCCAGGAAGCGGTTATTGTCTGATTCTCAATTCCAACACCATCATCCTTTATGTGTCCTGAAATAGTCACATTAGTTTCTACAGGAGTCAAAGTTATATTTTTTTGTTCGGTCTCCCCATCAGAAATATTGAATTCCCCAGTAGAATTCCTGTAATAATTTAGAAGATCAACCTTAATGTTTACGGTCCCGTTCGATATGGAAGCATTGTAAAAACCGGAACCTTCAGTAATATTAGTTAAGTTGGAATAACAGTAACTAGAGTTAGTCTCATTACTCCACTCGTAAGTTACTATTGCTTTACCCGGAAGAAGTTCTCCGGTAGCGGAAACAAGGGACAAATACAGAGCAGTAGAACTGAATAAAATCACAACTACCAGTAAAAATTTCTTAATCTGTCCCATTTCTCTCATAGAAAGATTATATTTCAGGGAAATCACCATGAAATATTTAGTTTCATTGTTTTAAAAAGATTTTACATTTAATATATTTTTGTGGAGTATTGGCCCTTTTTATCCATTTTTAAGTCCAAATCTTCCCGGGTATTTATATAAAATGAAATTTATATTTGAAACGAACAAACCGAGTTGATAAAATGAAGAAAACAAACATTATTTTTTCCGCAATCGTAATAGCTTTACTGGTTGCTGTTGCGGGATGCACGAATCAAGGAGGAACAGAAAATGACGGAGAAACAACAGTCACACAAGATGAAGCTCCGACAGAAGATTCCGGAACTACGATCGAAGACGAAGGTGAAACACCCACAGAAGTGAACAGTATAGATGTAACATACAAAGGATTCGAAAGTGGAAAATTGGGGAGTGAAGTTCGAGTAAGAGCAAGGGAATTTAGCAATGATAGAAGTGAATGGAGAGTAGACGGTCAGGATGAAAGTGGTGAAGGAGTTTACATATACAACAACGATGAATCTGCACTCTATTTCAAGGACACTGGAGAAGAAAAATGGACCAAGGTTACGGGAAGTTACGTGGAACAAATGGGATATGACCATTTCCATGGATATACAGAATTTGCCAGAGAACAGGCACTTGAAAAAGGAGCTGGAACTTTTACGGTAACATATCAGGATCAAAAACAGCTAGAAGTTACAGTCAATGAAATCAATCCAACATTCTCCGACGATATATTCAAACCTCCATCAGGAGCAACAGTAGAAGAATTATCACTAGATTACAACGTGTAGAAAAACATATGGGGTTCAGATACCTCAATCCTTCTTTTTTATTTTATTGATTTTATTGGATGTTGACCTTTAAATATTAAAGTCTTTACATCACATAAATAACTATAAATATGTGATGTAAATGGACTGGCAAAAGATCGCTAAAGAACTTGAAGGGCTCCAAACCGTGGATTCCATATCAAAGGAATTGGATATCAAAAAAAACACGGCAATAAATTATCTGTCAGAGCTAAGAAAAAGAAATTATATTCATAAACAGTCCAGAGGGAAAAATAAAAAGAGGATGTATGAAATAAGACCAACGAAGAAAAGAACAGAGGGAAAGGAGGGACTTTATGAGGTCATAAATAAGAATTCTCCAATAAAAGTATCCAAGCCATATGAATCCAAAATCCATGGAAAGGGTTTATCCATAGAGGAAGCAATTGCAAGGGTTATCAAAAAGAAAGAATTTAGATTAATCTTGGCTTCACTTGCATTGTTTAGAAGGGTGGAGGATTGGTTTAGACTCTATAACATATCAAAAGAAGAATTAGTGGGAAGGAAAGTAGGGGCTCTGTATGATGTTTCGAGAAAGTCAGTTTCGAAAGTAAAGAGAATGGATGGGAGAGTTAGAAACCTTCTCAAAAAAACAGAAGTCGACAACAAATATATAGTTCCAAACGTACGATCTGATGATTTTAAATCTATAGAGGAAGAATGGGATGTTTGGGTTCCTTTCAACGGAGAAGATCTGAAGAGGTACAAAAAATGATTGGTTTTGAAGAACAAATTGAGCTCCTGAAACTTGTAGGCAATCAACTTGAAGGTGAAGTGGAATGTTACGCTATCGGTGGAACTGCATTACTTTTTTTGGGACTAAATGAATCCACAAAGGATATAGATTTGGTTTTCGAAAGTGAAGAAGATAGAAAACTAATGCAAACAGCGCTGGAAAAAATGGGATTTAAGGGAAGTATGGATGAATCGGAATTCGAAATTTATAGAAAGGAGGAAGCAATAAGAATCGATCCAATACTCCTGGAAAGGGATGATTCTAGATTTGATTTGTTTTTGAAAGATATCATATCCTTCAAGCTGTCACCCACCATTAAAAAAGATATTAAACAGAAGCATGAGTTCGATAATCTGACAATTTATGTTCTCCGGCCCGAATATATATTACTTTTGAAGTGTGCCACAGATAGAAAGGGAGATAGAGTAGATGCGAAAAATATTGTGGAAAGGATGAATATAGATTGGGATAAAATAATAGAAGAAGTGGAATGGCAAACAGAAAACGGTAGAAAAATATTTACAGTTTTTCTTTACGATTTTCTTATTGAATTGAAACATGATTTTAACGCAGATATACCAGACTCAATCCTGAAGGAAGTAAGAAAAATTGGTGAGGATAAGATGCTGGAAGTCCTAGAAAAAAATGAGAATAGTAATTGATAAATCACTTATAATTCTGGATAGCCTTGTCTAGCTAAATACTCGAACTTTAAATATTAGTAAACATATATGTTTACATAGGTGATTCCATGACACAGGTTCAGGTTAGGTTGCCCGAAAAGGAAGTTGAAGTTTTGGATAAATGGGTGAAAGAAAAACGTTTTAGAAGTAGGAGCGATGCAATAAAAAGTATACTCGAATTCTACGAAGAAAGAGAAAAAACAAGGGAATTCTACAAGATGTTAAAGGGAAGGAGTGAAGAAGCTGGGGATGAAGAAAATCTAATTCCACTGGAGGAAGTTGAATGAGCTATGAAGTTTATCTTCATGAAAAGGCGGAGGAAGAGCTAACATCTCTGGATAAAGAATTGAAAGGGAGAATACGAAAATCTCTGAAAAAATTAAAAGAGGATCCTAAAAAAT
>JBDGUQ010000088.1:0-2967 GCA_042215785.1 Candidatus Aenigmatarchaeota archaeon | reverse complement strand
TGAAAGGTTCAAAGTTTTATCGTTTGAGAATAGGAGATTATAGGGCCATATATGAGGTAGATAAGAAGAAGGAGAAAGTCGTGGTTCTTTTTATCGGTCACAGGAAAAATGTGTATGATGATTTCTCAAAATTGCTGTAAAATTCAATATTTTTTATTTGGTTCATTATTCCACTCATAACTTTTTTATTTATAAATATATCGTTATGGTTGGAATAAATAAAAAAAATAGAATTGTTTTCAATTTTCCCGAAGTTTCTCAGTTTTCTAGTATCTTTATATTTTCCTATTATCCTAACAAAAACTTATCAAAAATGATAAGTTATTATACACACAATAAGATTTATAAGTAAAAATGAAGTTTATTATATTATGGTTAATGAAGAACTTATGGAAGAAATACGGAAGGATCCCGTGATAACTAAGGCAACTATAAAGAAAATACTGGGATGTAAGGATAGTTATGCATATGTAGTTTTAAACAGGCTCAAAGATAGGAGAATTTTGAAAAAAATAATGAAAGGTAAATACACAACCCATGATAACATATATTCAATAGCGACGAATATATGGACACCTTCCTATCTTACTCTATGGACTGCTTCCTCGTGGAAAGGTTATACAGAACAGGTTATAAACCAAATTCAAGTTGCAACCACGAAGTATAAGAATAGTATTAAATTTGAAAACTATGAGATAAAACCTATAAAGTTTTCCAAAGAATTATTTTTTGGCTTCAAAAAAATAAAGTCGGGCGGATCGGATATTTTTGTTGTGGAGGATGAAAAACACCTCATAGACTCCCTGTCCTTCCGAGATAAGATGGGTAATCCTTCCGAGATATTGAAGATATTTGAAAATTGCGATGTTGAAAAAGATAAAATCATCAACCACTTGAAAAGAATTGATAATAAATCTCTGATAAAAAGGTGTGGATTTCTCTTAGAAAAAGTCAAAGGTATGGACATCTCGGATGTATTCAAGCTAGAGGATAGGAATTACCCTGGACTTTTTGGAGAGGGGGGAGAAAACACAGATTCAAAATGGAGGTTAAAATATGATATCAAAATCTGAACTGAGGGATATTGCCAAAAGGAAAAACTACAACCTAGGACAGGCGGAAAAAGATTACCTACAGGATATAATCCTTTCAATTCTGTATTCAGAATATGGACAAGAATTAGTTTTCAAGGGAGGGACCGCCCTAAGTAAATGCTACGGCATTGATAGGTTTTCTAAAGATTTGGACTTTAACTTCAGTAAAAATGACATAGAAAAAGTACTTAAAAACGGTCTGGATAGATTTTATCTTGATTATGAGTTAGATAAAAAAATGGGAGGGGATTCTCATAAATTAATACTCAGACTTAAAGGGCCTCTCTACATGGGACGAAGACAATCCCTTTGTCGAATTGATTTAGACCTTAGCACCAGAGAAGAAGTTATAAAGGACACGGAACTAATTGGAATATCCAGATTGTTATCCGAGGTTCCATCCTTCAAAGTTGTGGCGATGTCACTGGATGAAATTCTGGCCGAAAAGGTCAGAGCCATAATGACAAGAAACAGAGCTAGAGATCTTTACGATCTGAACTATTTAATCAAATCCGAGGTCAATCCTGATCTTTCATTGATAAATAAAAAATTGGAATATTATGGAAAGGAATTTACATATAAAAATTTCAAAAAGGCGATCGGTACAAAAGAAAGCATATGGAAAAGTGAAATGAAACCTCTGGTCCCAACGGTTCCGGAATTTCATGATACCTTCGAAAGAGTTATAGGAAAATTTAAAAATCTATCACGATAGGATTCAGTGAACTTTATAATAATTTTTTACAGCTCTAAAAACATCCTGAGGCTCCTTTATATCGTAATCAACATTCTTGGTTATCAGTATAGCATCCTCATGATGATCTCCCTTCAATTCTCCGTTCTCGGTTTCCTTGGGTAGTGTTTGAACCTCCGCCTCACCAAAGGAACAAAAGCCATGATCCGAGATTATTATCAATTGGTTATTCTCATCTTCCAAGAATCCCGTATCAAATAGGATTTCTCCAATTCTTTCATCCATCTTCTTATACCACTTCAAAACTTCGGGCTCTCCCCAGTGAAAGTGTTGAACTCTATCCAGGGTTGTGAAAACGGATATGAGAACGTCGGGATTCTCTTTCAATAGTTCCCTTGTCTTAGAGCTAACCCTTTCCAACTCTTCCACCCACTCTTTGGGTTCCGTGGGCAAACCGAAGCCAACCCCTTCAAAATCAACATTGAAATTGTAGGGGGGAACCACGAAGGGAACGTTCAAA
Organism: Candidatus Aenigmatarchaeota archaeon; assembly: GCA_042215785.1. GTDB lineage: Archaea > Aenigmatarchaeota > Aenigmatarchaeia > PWEA01 > JBDGUQ01 > JBDGUQ01. The sequence continues at coordinate 659 of JBDGUQ010000088.1, read as the reverse complement.
GCTCTAATATCATAATCCTTATCCAATATGTCCCAGATAAAGTCCACATCTATATCACTCCTCCTCTGTATCTGATCGTCAACCATGTATGCATGGTGGCCATGTTCCTCTGGGTATTTGCCGGAGAACATACCACACCACAGAGAAGGAGAGTGTAATTCTTGATCCAAATGAATTGTATCCCTTTCACATATATCCAACAATTTTTTGAAATTGGGCAGTTCATCCAAATTAGGTTCTATTACCTTCCACGTAGCGGCGTCAATTCCCAGGACAAAAAATGTCATTCTTTCATACCTCTCTTTCGTGCATTCTTAACCAATTCGGAAGAGCTCTGTTTCTTCTCCCCTCCAACATTGAAAGCCATCTCTATACCTAACTCTCCACATAAATCGTATTCGGGAACGTTATGTTCCTTCCTGTCGCCACCGTTCGCAAAAATATCGGGCTCAACCTGTCTTAGAGCCTCACAAACCGATGGATCTTTAACCTCTTCACCATGATTGGTTATAAACACTTCATCCACACATTCGAATTCTCCCAGAATTTCCTTCTTCTCCTCTTCATCCATAAATGCATATCCCTTCTTGTCTCTCAACCAGTTATCGTTATTCAGGATAACAACAAGTTTATCTCCCAAACTCTTCGCATCCCTCAAT
>JBDGUQ010000146.1:0-6907 GCA_042215785.1 Candidatus Aenigmatarchaeota archaeon | reverse complement strand
GCGGCTTTTTCCATGAGTTTCCTCTTGATATCTTGGGCGAGTGTGTCTTTGTCTTTACTCCCAGGTTTTATAGTTACGAAGTAATCCGTATTCTTTCTCATACTCTGCACGGAGCCGGCCATCACCTGAAAACTCCTTTCCTTTCTGTCAATTTTTACACCAATAGAAAGTTTCAATTCCTGCTTTCTTAGGTAATTCTTCTTACCCTCAACCATGAAAGCACCTTTACCGAGACTTTCACCACTCGGAGGGTTCTTTGTCAATTGACCAGGATTTACCCAGTACACATCTACATTTCCAAGTCCTTCCTTCCATGCGGATGAATATGCTCCAGCCAATTCGGCTGCTTCTCTAATAGCTAGAGGTGTTATATCTTGATCCATACTATCGTTTTTAACTACTATAAATGGAGCTCCGTGTATCTCAGCATGTAAGACAACATCATTTGAATTGGTTTGTCTCTTCACGACCTTTTCATTTTGTTCAGCATTTTTACCTCCTATAACCAAAAAACCTTCCGATGTTATGCTCCACCTGTATTTGTAGTACCATTTGTCTTTTTGTTTTTTCTTTCTCACTGGAGCTTTTTTGTTGCTCTTTATTTCAACATCTTCTTTGCCCTTTTCCTTAACCTCTTCTTTCTTTTCCTCTGTTTCTTCTCTTGCTTCCTGGGCGGATTCCTGTTTGTCTCTGGCCCATTTTGAATCTTCGTATAGTCTTTCAGCATTTTCTTCAATACTTTTTCTGAAGTCCAGTTCCAATTCCTTGTCTTCCAAACCTATTAAGACCTTTGCATCGTCTTCTCTGATTTCTTCTATAGCATCGGCTTCTGGCGTATCCTCACCCTGAATCCTTTTCTTTACTTGACTCCAGGAGAGTCCGGAATCCTTTGCCTTGTTTATTCCAGTTAGAATACTATCGATTAGATGATAATTCTTGTAGATTAGGTCCGCTTTCTCCTTACTTTCCTTTTCCACAGTTTTCCATTTCTTTTCCGCTTCTTTTTGTTCCTTTTCCCTTCTTTCGAGTTTACCTACTTCTTGTTCAAATTTTTCTTCCTTTTCGTCTTCTATTTCCTCTTCTTCCTGTTTTGCAAAATATTTATCGAGAGCTTCAGAAAATGATTGATAATCTTCTTTTTCATAATTTCTATATTTCTCCATTTCTATGGGTACCACATCAAATAGTTCTCCTTCTTTCCGAATTACCTGTGGATTTTTGTTTCTGAACATTTCCTTCATAGATTTGAAAACTTGTTGAATTTCCGGAGCTTCTAAATCTATTGAAGGTTTGTTTTTATCTATTGAAGCTCGAGAGCAAATTTCTTCTGCGTAGGTTCCTCCAAACCCCAAATCAGACGCAAGGAACTTAACTATTTCCTTTTTGGGTAGGATAGATTTGAAATCCTCTATACTAAGTCTTTTGGGGTCCCTTCCCGATGGAGGATATTTGTATTTTTTGTCGGGTGAAATTTCTCTGTCGCTCCATTTCTGTACTTCCAGTGGCATTATTATATTGTAAGATGAATCACATAGGATCATATTTCCTTTCGAAAATACTTCGGCTATTAGAATATTTTCATCAGTATGTATTTCCAGTACCCTATCGAATTTATGCTGTTTTATCTCACGGATTGTTTTCCTGTTCAAATGTTTCCTGAGGAACATGCAAAAATTAGGGGGTTGCATTGGTGCCTGTCTGTTGTACTGTGTCAGATAGACTCTTCCGGGGGACATGACAAGCTCGTAATTACCCGAACCTGGGACATATATTTTTATTCTGAAATCTTTTTTTCTCTGATAGATCTTTCCAAATTTCCCTCCTATGAGCCCCTGTATTTCTCCCAGGAGAAAATGCAGATCCAAACTCGTCATTTCTTCTTTCATAAGAACCTGTTTAAAATTAGTTGAATAAAATTTAAAGTTTTTACTATTTTTGCACTATTTGAACAATAATCACATGTCAAAGCCACTCCAGAGAGTTATGATTGAAAGTATTAACAATGAAATTGTTGAAATGGCAAATGGCGCCGATATCCAGAAGTAGTCTGCCATGAATCCTGCTATGAATGGTCCGAAGAACATTCCCATATGTTTAAAGTTTTGATATAATCCTGTTAGTTCACCCATTTCATCTCCAGGAGTTGTTTTAGTAACCAAAGCATTTATCGATGGACTCAATCCCAGTAAAATAGTGAAGAAAGGCACAATAACTGCGAACAGTATCCACATATCTGATATGAATATGAGGGGCAGTATCAGAATTGAGCCTATAACGGAAAGGTAGAAAATCAATTTTTTATCCCCGATTTTGTCACTGATTTCAGAGAACCAGTATTTGAAGATTCCAGGCATGTACATGGCTCCGATAAGTAGACCAGTCAGGAATAAATTCAATCCAAGTGATTTGGCAAATAGAGGAACGATGAACCAAATATTCGAGAGACAGACACCATAGAGAAGTATTTGGATCAACGGAAGCAGACTTCTGTATCCCAGATTTTCCAGGTCAACAATACTTTTTTTGAAAATTTTATCTTTTTCTACGACGTCTTTAACCCCGTCCTCTATACTTTCCTTTTTTTCGAAACTTTCATCCACCCATTTGTATGCTATTAACAAGCCAGTAAAGCTTAGGAGGACAAATAGAAGGAATACCGGCCTAAGACCCACTTTAAGTGCGAGAAAACCTCCCAATATCGGACCAACTATGGATGAGAAAACTGGTCCCATCTCGAATAGTGCCATCGATTCAGATTCTAATTTTTTCGGAGATTTGTCCCTTACCATAGTCCAAACAGAGTCCCAGGAAAAACTTATTCCGGTCCCGTCCGTTAGTCGAGCCAGAATTAGGTGTTCTATTCCTGTGGAAAAGAAAAATAGAATTCCTGCTATACCTCTTACCAACATACCTGTTAGAACCAAAGTTTTTCTCCCTATTCTGTCCAAGAGATCGCCGACAGGCACGTCAAGTATTATCATAGCTATTCCATATAGCGAAACAACTATACCTGCCAAACTAACATTTCCTAAAATATTTTCTACGTATACAGGTATGAAGAAGCTTACAGATTTACTTCCCAGAGTGTAAACAAAATAAGTTAATGCTAGAATCTTAACTTCTTTGGGAATTTTCTCTATGTTTCTTGGCTTCAGTATTTTCCCGGGTTTCTTACTCAGTTTTCTAATCTCTTCCATGGGTTTGTGGTTCATACCAGTGGTTTGTTTTTGCAGAATAAAAATATGATGGTTACTGTTCTTCCGTTTTTTCATCATCAAGCTCAGGTATTTCAAGTTTTTTCAATACTTGATCTTTTCTGTCTCCAAACGCTTCCTCCAACTTTTCCACGAGTTCTTCCCTTTCTTCTATTCCGAAATAATCCATGAAAGATTTGGTGGTTTTGAGAACTTTAGTTCTCTTGAATTTTTCACTCCGAATTAAATCCCTTCCTTCAAGCTTTTTTATGTAGTTGTAAGCTCTGTTACCTATTATATCGACGATGTCAGATTGCTTTATTGGTTGTTTGAACGCGACCAGTGCAAGAACCTTTAACTGACCTCTCTTCAGATCGGAGTAAGGTGTTAAGTGGGACACCCTTTCTAAATATTGTGGTTTTACCCTTAACTCATAGCCTTCCGGTGACTCAAATAGTTCAAATCCAAATTCCCCTTCAGAAAAAATTTCTTCTATTTCTTCGACGATTTCCAGAATCTCTTTCTTGTCCATGTCACTTATTCTTCTCAATTCTTCTATTTTCACAGGTTCATGGGAGATGAATAGTGCAGCTTCTATCAAAGACTTTTTATTTTCTGTCATATAAATCTATTAAACTTACCTTTCCAAAACTTAAATTATTTGCATGAGAAATGAAATTTATGTCAGTCAAAGATATGCTTAAGGAAAAATTGGAAAATAACTTGACAGAGAGTGAGTTGAATAAACTACCTTCGGGTTACCAGAAGATCGGGGATATTATAATTTTGAAACTTAAAGAGGGCCTACCAGAAGAGGAAATTGCCGAGATTCTAATGGATGAGATTCCCAATACCCGTTCTGTATGTAAATATACAGGTGAAATCAAAGGTGAGTTCAGGGAACCCCAGGTTAGGGTATTGGCCGGTGACGAAAATATGGAGATTGTACACAAAGAACATGGTTGCAAATACAAATTCGATATAAGCAAGATAATGTGGTCCAAGGGTAACCTGAAAGAAAGGATGAGAATAGCTAAGCTGGTGGAGAATGGTGAGGCCATAGTTGATATGTTTGCTGGGATAGGCTATTTTTCCGTTCCAATTGGTGTTCATTCGAATCCCGAGATAGTTTATTCCGTGGAAAAGAATCCCGTGGCTTTCAAATACTTCAAAGAAAACATTAGATTGAATAAGATTCAAGATAAGATAAAACCCTTTAATGGGGATTGTAGTGATGTGGTTCCTGGTCTAAATGTAAAGGCAGATAGAGTTATAATGGGCATACTTCCTTCTCCCAAAGAATACCTACCTGCTGCTATGAAAATTTTGAAAGGAGGAGGAATACTCCATTACGAAGGCACAGCTAAGGAACCAGAAAAACTGATTGAAGAAGTTGAAGAAAGAGTGGAGAAGAATTTCGAGGTTGAAAACGTTTCAAATGTAAAGTCATATGCTCCAAATGTTTACCATTATACATTGGATCTAAGGTTCTAAGAACTTTTTGCAGAAACGAATCTTTCTTTCCTTCGTTTTGACCATTTTTTTATTCCAGCCTCACGTTTCAGGGCGGAGCTTTTGTTTTCATGTTCTTCACTATATACAAGTTTCAGTGGTAATCTACTTCGAACATATTTACTTCCTTTACCGTTTTCATGCTCTTCCATTCGCCTTTCCAAATCCTTTGTGATTCCAGTATAAATCGAATTATCATCTAAACGGATCATGTAGACGTACCACATTTTATATCTCCACCAGGTCCGGTATATCGTAACTTAATCGCCAGGCCAATTCGAGACAGTATGCTCCCACATTCTTTATTTTTATATAATCACCTTCTTCTAGATGTCCGTTCCAACTCTTATGTAAAATATCATTTCCAAAAAGAAGTGGGCCAGCTAAAATATATCTTTCGTTTTCCCCTTTACTGTCTGAAATTTTCTCGAACTTGTATCGTGAAAGTGTTATTTTTGGTATCAGGTTAATACCTGCATTACATATAGCGTATTTATTTCCATTCTTCTTTTTGATATATTCAACTCTTGTTATCAATTCCAATGATTCCGATACAAGTGCTCTTCCAGGTTCCAAGTAAATTCTGTAATCATTTAATCTGGTTAGAATTTCAAAATATTTCGAAAGCTGATTCTGCGAAGATTTTCTAGAGTATTTGTCAGGAAAACCACCTCCTACATCAATAAACTCTATATTGAAACCATTCTTGTCTAATTCTTCAGCGATTTCTTTGAGATTTCCTATATATTTTTTATATTCTTCAATTTTTCTGATCTGTGTTCCCGGATGAGATGAGATTCCCTTTGGAATTAACCCCATTTCCTTTGCTCTTTTGAACGCTTCAAGTATTCTTTCACTTTCTATGCCAAACTTCCCTTCTTCGAAAGAAACCCGTATACCAATTTCATTTTTTCCACTTTCCGCCAATTTTTTCATTTCAGAAACGGAATCCACGTTATATAGAATACCATCTACAAACCGTTTTTTGCATGGACCATTGTATATTTTTTCGTTGTTAAAATCTTTTACAGATTCTAACTCTCTTTCGGAAGCTACTTCAAAACCACTGCCCATTTCCGATAGAACTTTCAAGACTTTCTTATTGGAATTGGTTTTTACAGAGAAAAATATTTTATAGTCCTTTAAATATTCTGAAACTTCCTTATCAAATTTTCTGTAAGTTTCTTTCAAATTCTTCTTATTGAAAATGAAAATAGGCGTTCCATATTGTTCCACGATTTTTCCATATTCCATCTGATCATTTCTCCAAGACTTCTATATCCAGTCTTATTTTGTATTTTCTGACACCAAATGGCAAAACATTTTGTCTATCTTTTATTCTATATTTGATTCCCATTTCATTTGCTATTTTTTCCACCTCGTTTTCCAGCTTTCCGAAAAGATCTTCCTTTTCACCTATACCATAGAGGTGTATTATACCCCTTTCTCTACATGATTCAAATGCCAAATCCAAAAATTTATGGGCTGATTCTGGAAGGGGCATAAGTATTCTGTCAAATTCTCCCATTTTCGGAACTTCTTTCCTCACATCTCCCAGAATGGGAATTACCTTATCACTCACTTTGTTTATCCTTATATTTTCCCTCATTAGTTCGTAAGCATCAGGATTCAATTCCACACCATAGATTTTATCTATTTCTTGGTTCAACTTACACATAACTACAGGGAAAGGTCCGACACCTGCAAACATCACCAGTATCTTTTCACTTCCTTCTATTTTTTCTGCTATCCTCTGCCTTTCCTTTCCTTCTCTTTCGGAAAAGTACGCCTTTTCAAGATCTATCTTGATCCTGCAGCCGAATTCTTTGTGTACAGTTTCTGTCTTCTCTTCTCCGGCTATAACTTGATAGTCTCTCAATCTAAATTCACCTTTCCTTTCCGAATCTTTCTTCAATACAGTATTGACATTTTTATGAACTTTCATCAGAGCCTCGCCAATTAAATCTTCCTTATTCTCTAGCTCTTCGGGAACCTCTATTATTGCTATATCTCCTACTATAGAGAACGAGGTTCTTAGATGTTTCATTTCTTCTTCCGTAAGTTCGTCTTTTAAAATTTCCTTTAAACTCATATATCTCTAAAAAACAATTGATTTTAACCTTAAAAAATCTCAATTCGGCGAAAATAAATTTAATAAAGGAAAACTAATTTTATTTATGAAAATAGCTATATTGTCCGAT
>JBDGUQ010000042.1:2266-7237 GCA_042215785.1 Candidatus Aenigmatarchaeota archaeon | reverse complement strand
GGATTTAGAAAAGAATTATACTATAGAATCACTGGAAATTGTTGTTGAAACTGATGTATTATTCGATGATGTTTTAATAAGAACAAATGATTGGCAAAAAATTATCTCTGAGGATATTCTTTCAATCGAAAAAAGGTCGGTAATCATTGAAGAAATGGAGGAATATTTTCCTATTGAATTATCCAACTATTCTTTTATTGCATTCCTTTTCCTGAACAATGGGACATATAAAAAACAGGGCATCATCTTTTCAGATGAAAGATATCTTTTAGAAATACCTGCAGATATAAATAAATCAGAAATAAATAAAATTTTGATAAGAGCGATAAGTCCAAATGTTAAGCGGAAGAAATTATCTTATTATCAACCAAATTTAAAATTTGGTAAATCTGCTATTTCAAATTATACTGTAGAGAGGATTGCATTTAATGATATGAATTACCCTTTTATATCTTTAAAAACAGATGAAACATTCATGGATTTTGACGAGTCAGATTTCATATTTAAATCTGGAAACACAATCATAACTCCGATTCTTACTCAAAAGGATGAAAAGGGTTTTCATTTTTTATTCAATACTTCTGAATCGAAAATAAGTATTACTTTGAAAAAATATTTAAAACAATTTTTTACCAAGAATCAATGGGAGATAGACTATGAATCTAATGATAAACCTGTATTGGAAAATATGATTGATGATTTTAATCAGTATATCGATATCACAATTAGTCCAGATATCGTAGATGAAACAACGCCTGTTTGTATTGAACTTCAACAAATCCAGAATAATAAGATTATTATAGAATATTCCCTGGAAAATAGTCGGTTTAATATTTTTGAGAGGCCGAAGAGATATATGACCAATGAAAACAAAGAACAATTTATCATAAATGAGATGTATCCAGGACAGGAAATCAACCTTAAAATTTATTATCTGGAGGATAATTCTAAATTATTACTTAAGAATGAAAAAATTGAAGTTAAGAAAAAATTGATTGATGATATTGATGCATTGTTACCTTTTGAAGACCATTATAGAGATATGGATTTACAATCCAATTTGTCTGGTTTACGAAATGTAGATTACAGTCATTTCTTATTTACATTAAGACTTTCTATCAATAATGGAAAACTTAATCTGAATGAATATATTTTAGATGCTAAAATTAAAATTAATGGACAAGGAATTCCGTTTTATAAGATAAAATCAAATATTATAAAAAATGATGAATTCTATATCTATTTCAAAAAAAAATCGATTGAAAAAGATATTGAAGACTTGGTAATAAGTCTTCTCTTTAGAACTGTAGAGCCATATTCAGATTTTAAAGAGGACATTCATTTAACAATTAAAAAGAATGATAATGATATTATATTATTGACAAAAGATGATAAAAAATTGATAAAAGATAGTAATATGAAAAACATAGCCATTGATGAATATCATAAAGTGCATCATCTATTAATGGAAGGTGCTGTTAAGAAAAAACCTAAAAATACCACTTTTAAACGATATGGTCTATATAATGATAGAACAAAGATTCTCGATTCATCTAAAACAATTTTTCCTGTATGGTTTTTAGGTGTTAATTACTGTATATTAGAATGATAATCTAGACGTTTTGGTCTTATTTTTAATGGGCATTGTGGTTTCATTGTTCGGCTCTGAGTTGACTGCAACTCATACAGCGGTATTGAGCTCCATTGTTGACCTTTGCACAATTTTGACAAATCCACTGGCAGATTCAAAAAAGTTTGACCACAGGTATTGAAGCATTACTGGCGGTCAAAGTCGTTTTGGTTTTTAATTGCATTTTTTGGGATTCCATTAAATTTGGTTGAGGTAGTGTTGAAGGAATATAAGAATAATATTGATAAAAATTTTCGAATAAAAGAAAATAATTTTTTAATTAAATCAAAAATAAAATACACCTTTAATTTATTTGTATGGTATGAAAAAGTTATTTGATTTTTCAATACCAAGTCATCCATTAATAAATAAAGCTGACAAGGAAAAAAGAGAGTTTATAAGACGTATTGCAGACCCTATAGTTCCTCAAAATGCAATCAAATCGAATTACTTTGGATTTGAAATTATTTCAAATAACTTCGGTAAACCAAAAAATATACATAAAATTTCGAAAGCTGTTGCAGATGCGTTTAGTGAAAAAATGATAAATTTAGATTTGTCAAATTATTTGAATTGTTTACTTTATGTTGAAGACACTTGGGATTATGTTGTTTTCTCAAAGATATTGATAAAAAAGAATGAAGCATCAAGAATATTTGTTAAAGTTTTTGGCAAGTAAATGGAATTACGAGATATCTACTATCCCAATCAGACCTAACTAAATAACCCAGAAGGAAAAAAGCAGATAGAAGAAACCACAGAAATAGGTATTGATACCATTGTTTTTATCGTTGCAGTGAGTGGTGCAATTGGCACAATATCATTAATTGGATTATTTGCATATTTTAAAAGAAATTGAAAAGTTTTTTACTTGAACATCTTCAAATGTTAAAAAATTGAACAGTTTAGTAATACTGGAAGCCAACCAACCGATATAGACACTAACTATTTTTAACGCCCGTCTCAGTGTGTTATAACTAATTTGAGGACGTGGTCCAAAGCGAATAAGTTTATTCCTTAATGGCTGCAGACATTTGTTATCCTTGATGGATATCAGGTCAAATAATCAAAGAGTGATATTATGAAGAAAGAGATTGTGCAATCCGCAGATGCAGGTGAGGTTCTATACAATTTATTTTCCGACTTTGGCATTACCAAGACTGACCAGGTCTACATAAAACAAGAATACGTGAGTTTTAAAATTAAACTTCGTTCCCGTTGAAATCTTTCAAATCCTTGTAGGGTATCGTACATCAAAAAATTTCTTAGTTCTTCAAGTTCGTTTTTAATACCTGTCATCATCAATAAAAAATAGGTAATTTAGATATTTATAATAATTGACGATAACGTATACATTTACACTAATTTTTATCATATCCACTAAAAAAACTGAGGCTTATAATGGCAAACGGGGCACTCAAGCCTCTTATAGAACCCATACGACTTTATAATCATTCGAGCACCACATAATGGACATTTTTTTATGTAGAACAAATCCTCAGATATTTTTAACTTATTTTTTCTTTTTGTATTCTTTACTCTATTAAATTGAGTTTTATCTTTTGTTCCATCTTGTTTTCTTTTGGATTCTGGAGTTTTCTTGCATTTTTTTGCTTGATGTATGTGTAATCCTTTTTTTGTTTCGAAAGATTTTTTACATATGGGGCAGATGTAATTATCTGGTTTTTGTGGCTTTCTTTTAATATGTTTTTCTCCGTCCTTATGAATTTGAAAGTCATCTGTTATTGCCCATTCTGGAGTTTCTGTAAATTTAAATTTTATGTCCACGTTTGAATCTGAATAATACAGATTTTCCTTTTTTTCTTTATTATTTTGTGATGATTTTTTCCTTTTCTTTTTTATGTCTTCATCCCAATCAATTAAAGATAAAATGGAATATGCGATAATTTTAACGAGAATATATAAGGAAATACCGCCTACTAATACAGTTGCAAGAGTCATTATAATTGCAAAAAATATATTTTCCAAATGGAATATTGCAATTATTGCGGGAAAAATGAATGCACAGAAAATAAAAATCCATATAGGAATATTATTTTTATCCATATTCTCTCTACCAATCAAGTCATTTTATCTTTTTTTTAAATCGGCTTAGGGACAATATTATTTTTGCAAGGTTTCATCCCAATCAACATTTAATATCCTCTCTTTTTATCCGCTTTCCCAATGTATTAATACACAAACGAATTCAAATGCATTATTTATTCTGAAACTTTTTTAAAAAAAGGACTCCCAATACGGATATACATATTATTAAACCAATAGATAGAGATGGAGAATCGTGACTTGAACTATCATAATTATCTTCATAAGTATAATCATCATCCCACCCTTGCTCTTTAAAATAATCATCTATTTCATCGTCGTCATAACCACATTCTTTCAAACCTTCCCTTAATTCCTCTCTACCTTCTTTAGTATCCCAAAGAGATGCTTTAGCATCAATAGACAAATTTGTTAAAATTAATATGACAAATAGTATCCCCGTTAAAAGTAATATATTATTTTTTTTCATTAAATCATTCTCCTATTTATTACTCACTTTTTTCATTACAACATATTTAAAACTAATTTGTTCGATTTTCATTTTATATTTTTCAATTTTTGATTTTTAGGCATTTTGATATTATACAACTATAAAAAAACGTCCGTTTGTTTACATGCAAAAACTAAAATTCTTTAACTGATAGAAAAAGCAGTGATTTTCTTTTAATTCACAGACCCCGTTTTTTTACCAGCCCATCGCTGATAATATCCAGCCTTTCTTCTCTTCTTTTTATCTTTTGAGCCTTTAGGTCTACCTGGTTTATTTTTCGAAGCAGCCAATCCCTCTTTTGTCCGTTCTGACAACAAATCTCTTTCAAATTCTCCAAAAGCACAAAGAATATGGAAATATAATCTACCTGTTGCTGTTGATAAATCAATATTATCTGTGACTGAAATGAACTTGACATTTTTTTCAAAAACAAGAATGTTGATTTCTCTGATTGCTTCCTGCAGTGTTCTTGCCCACCGGAACAATTTCCACACAATTACTGCATCATACTCTTTCTTACACAGACGTTTGTAAAGATTTTCTTTTATGGGTCTTGTTTTCCTTGTTGATTGTTTCTCTTCAAAATAATCGTAATCCCATCCCATTGATTCAGCGTATTTAATCAGACCTTTTCGCTGTCGGTCTGGATGTTGGTCCACTTTTGAAACGCGAGAATACAAAGCGACTTTCACATTAACACAACCAAAAAAATCATCTGACTACTGCATGGTCTTCATAAAACTCAATGTTTCCGTCAGGCTCATTGGTTAAGCTAAATTGGTCT
>JBDGUQ010000042.1:0-2256 GCA_042215785.1 Candidatus Aenigmatarchaeota archaeon | reverse complement strand
ATTTTTTTCAATATTATTTTCCCAAGTGAAAAGAAGACCATTATTGGATATGGTTCCACAAATCATAATTTTCCTCTATGGAAATAGGAGGATGCACCATTGGGCGTTTATGGTGCATCCAATTAGGCACTGACCGAAATAATTACGAATCAAGGAAATCTTTCAAGTCATCGATTTTTTCGATTTCTTTGCATTCCACGTCTTTTGATTTTTGTCTGCATGCACGAATTCGTCCTTTATTATCTTCATATTGCAGTATGAAATTGTTTTTCATTCATTCACCTCTTTCATTAAAACATCATACGTCTTTTTTGCCCATTTTTGACAATGATTAATATCCCAATGGGTTATTTTGTTGCAAGCCCTCATAAGTTCAATAATGTGACCATGTTCATTAGATTCATAGAGATTGACCAAGAGTTACACCCTCCGTTTCATCTGTTTATACTTTTGCCACGCAATCTTCTGACATTCGCTGAACGAAAGACTGTATTTTTTCATGCAACTATACGTCAACTTCAGAATCAGACTTCTTTCTTTTTGAAAATGTTGAAAACCAGTAAGGCTACCATCCCGAATAAAACTCCTTATCTCCTTCAGTTCATTCTCAATTCCAGTCGTCATTAGTCTATAAGAGGTGAGTTATCTATAAATAATAATCGTACAAATGGTATACATTTCCATTCTTCAATTTTATCATGTATACCTATTGGCAAAAAGAAACAAATATCTCACCATTATTTTTTACATGAAGACACAACGAGTTGTGTCATTTGGAGAGGTTATCTTGATGAAAATATCAAAAAGAAAACAGTGGAAGTTCCAGGTTCTCAACGCTTTAACAGATAAAGGGATGTTGACAATCGATGAACTCTGTAGTCATTTAATTTTAAAGCGAAAGGATATCATATCGACACTGTCCACACTCCTCCATAATCATGACCTCCGGAGATTAAATGATAAAGGCGATGTCAACAGATACACAATCACAAAAAAAGGCAGAAAAAAACTCCACTATTTTCAACAAAAATATTCAGCAATTACTATGTATGATTTATCAAAGAAAATCGATTATGTTCTAAAAATAAGAAAATGATTGATGTATACCAAATGTACGCAAAGCCCATAACCCTGAAATGTGTTTAGGTAGATTTGTATGACATCAACAGTTTCTCAAGCGATGAAAAACAGATATCTGATATTAAGGGGGCTTTTTGACAGACCATTGAATTTCAATCAACTCATTGATGAAACAGATTTGACAAGCACATTGATACTAAATTCATTAAAAAGCCTCTTCAGAAGCAATGCAATAAAATCAATAACTGACCATCCACAGAATGATATTCCGAAATCAAGAAAAATGAAATTTTATGTTATTACTGAAAATGGAAGAAATAAATTAGCATATTATGAATATAAACATCAATTCTACAAAGAATTCCCAAGCAGATACGATGATTCGTTAAATCACCCTTACTATTCTGAAATCCAGAAAATCATCGAAGAAAATAATCATTTTAGATTTTGATAATTTTTTCTGAGAAATAGTTCACCAAAATACTGCGCCCACTCATCTGTTTAATCTTTTCCCTATAATATTCTTATATATACATTTATGAAAAATCGTCATCATCTTCTGATTCTGATTTGAAAGTATAATTGATGGGATTAGTTAAAATTGAAAGAGATTTAAGTGCATCATCAAGAGTCATATCCAAATTTAGATGATGCTCAAACCGAGTTGCTTTAAGATTATGATGATAATAAATCCGTGCCCATGCATTCTTAAAATTTTTTAACGAAACAGAGGACACTCCGTCTAATCGCAATTTTTTAAAATCTTTTGAGATTCCCACCTGAATTAATTTTGTGACTTTATGATTTGAAAACGGTGCAATAGGCTCAAGTAATCCGTTTAAATATATTAATAATTCATCAAAAGATGGAAAATCCAATGGGTTATCAGTGCTATTGATATGAATTAAGATTTTACAGTTGGTATGAACCGTTATTAAGATTTTCCGTTCATGGTAGAATATTTTTTTCTGAAAACTCTTATTACTTCGGTGATATGTAAATCCAAGTCCTTCGAGTTTAATTTTGGCTTTTTTTGTTAGAGTCGGGGGACCCTGTCCTTCTTTTTGTAATTTTCTTGTTATGTAACAACCGAGAACGATTCCATGCATTAGTGATGAGGGCTGTTCAAGTTTTTGAAGTAATGAAAAATCTGCTTTAATCTGGTAGTAACCATGG
>JBDGUQ010000117.1:3088-7307 GCA_042215785.1 Candidatus Aenigmatarchaeota archaeon | reverse complement strand
AAATATTCTTATATCTAAATCTATAGTTATTTTGTATGAACCAAAATATTGAAGATATAAGGAAAAAGGCAAAGGAAAGGAGAGAAAGGGATATGGTACATGAAACTTTGAGGAACAAACAAAAGAAAAATATAGAAACTCTCAAAAATGGTTTAGATATCTCCAACCTTGCAATAAATATGGATGAGATGATAAAAAATGAGAAAAATAAAGGAAATATTAAAGAAAGTAGCTGAATATCTAAATGAAAGGAATATTGACTATGTAGTTGTGGGCGGACTTGCAGTTTTTTTCCATGGAACCCCAAGAAGTACTATGGATATTGACTTTCTGATGAAAGTAGATAAAAATGATATAAAATCCCTTGTTTCTTTCTTGAAAGAAAATGATTTTTTCGCCTCGGAAAGAGACTTTAATCTGGCTCTAAAGGAGGAGTCCCATTGCTCAATGATAGACAGAGAAAGTTCTTTGAGGTTAGATATCAAGGGTATATATGATAAAAGGGATAGAAAAACATTGGAAAACAAAGTTTCTGTTAATTTTGAAGGTACTAAAATAAATATAGCCTCGCCCGAAGATACTGTTGTCAACAAACTTCTATTCGGCTCGGAACAGGATATCAAGGATGCGAAGAGTATAATAATACGGCAGGAAGATTTAGATGAGGAATACATTAAAAAACTTACCAAAGAAATAGGTGTCTTAGAGGATTATAAAAGTTTAAAGAGAGATGTTAAAGAAAGTTTAAGAAAATATACTAAAGGTGATTATTAATGACAATGGAGATTTGGACGGAGAAATATAGGCCAGATACCCTGGATGATGTTGTAAACCAGAAGGAGATAATATCAAGACTTAAAGCGTTTGCCAAAAATGAAAACGTTCCTCATTTATTATTCGCCGGTCCCGCCGGAATTGGAAAAACTGCATCAGCATTAGCTTTGGTGAAAGACTTATACGGCAAACACTGGAAAGAAAATTTTAAAGAATTGAACGCAAGCGATGCCAGGGGAATTAATACTGTAAGGGGGGAAATAAAGAACTTCGCAAGGACCAAACCGTTGGGAGCAGACTTCAAAATAATATTTCTGGATGAAGCAGATGCTTTGACGCCGGAAGCTCAACAAGCCTTGAGGAGAACCATGGAAAATTATTCAAGCATATGTAGATTCATACTATCCTGTAATTATTCTTCAAAAATAATTGATCCCATACAGAGCAGGTGTACGGTTTTTAGATTCAAGAGACTCGACGAAGAAGATGCTAAGAGTTTACTCGAGAGAATATCAGGAGAAGAAGATATAAACATAAACGAGGAAGCTTACGAAGCAATAATTTACGTTTCGCAGGGCGATTTAAGGAGAGCCATAAACCTTTTGCAGAGCGCCTCTTCACTTGGAAAAGAAGTTACAAAGGAAGTAATTTATGATGTTTCGGCACAGGCAAAGCCGGAAACTGTTGAGCAAATGTTGAAAAAATCCGTGAAAGGCAATTTCAAACAAGCAAGGAAAAAACTTTACGACCTGCTTGTGGATCAGGGAATAGCTGGGGAAGATGTTGTGAAGGAGATACACAGACAGACAAAGAATTTAGATATAGAAGAAAGTAAAAAAATAGAATTATTGGAAAAAATAGGAGAATATGAATTCAGGCTTGGAGAAGGTAGCAATCCTCAGATACAACTTGAAGCATTACTAGCAAGCTTCTCTGTTTCTAAATAAGGTGTAAATATGGCGGAAAGTTGGGTAGATAAATATAGGCCAAAATCCTTAGACGGCATTATAGGTCAGAAGAAAGGCTTGAAGAAATTGGATAAATGGTACAACGACTGGAGCCCAGGAAACAAACCATTGATCTTGCATGGTCCACCGGGCACAGGTAAAACTTCCGCAGCGCAAGCATTGGGAAACGAAGAAGATCTGGATATAATAGAGATCAATGCAAGCGACAAAAGGAACAGAAAAAATATAGAAGAAATACTTGGGAACGCTGCTAAGCAGCAAAGCTTAATGAAAAAAGGTAAATTAATACTGGTGGACGAAGTAGATGGATTAAGTGGAAGAGAAGACAGGGGAGGAATAGGGGCAATAAGCAGAGTAATCAAGGACAGTAAATTTCCAATAATAATGACCGCAAACGATCCGTATGATAAAAAAATGCGTTCTCTGAGAAATAAATGTAAACTAGTTAATTTTGGGAATATTCATCTAAATAGCATGACGGCAAAACTAAATGAAATTTGCGAAAGGGAAGGTATAGAAGCTGACAGGAAGGTTTTAAAAAGTATAGCAAGAAAGGGTGGTAGGGATCTGAGATCCGCAATAAATGATTTAGAATCGGTTGCAAGGGGAAAAGAAAAGCTAACCAAAGAGGACGTATCATCGATAGGTTACAGGGAAAGTAAACATGAGATATTCGATGTATTGAAAGTCATATTCAAAACTGAAACAGTAAAAACTTCTCTCGATATAATGAACAATACGGAAAAGGATCCTGACGAGATATTCTGGTGGATAGAGCAAAACATACCAAAGGAATACAAGAAAAATGAAGAAGTATGGAAAGCTTACGATTACCTCAGTAAATCGGATATTTTCAAGGGAAGAATTAGAAGGATGCAAAACTGGTCTCTCTACAAATACTTTATAGACTTCATGTCAGCAGGAGTTTCAATGTCAAAGGAGAAGAAGTACAAGACATTTACCAGATATAGGCCACCTCAAAGATTGATAAGGTATGGAAAGAGTAAGGGTAAAAGAAAAGATGTCTCCGAACTAGCTAAAAAGCTAGGAGATAAGTTACATTGTTCCTCTAAAGTCGTCAAATCGGCTTATTTTCCAATGTTAAAGAATATCCTTGAGAATGATACAAAAATGGGAGACAAAATAAAAGAAGACCTCAGTTTGGACAAAAAGGAATTGGATACAATCAAGGATTGGTACTAAATTTATCTCCAATAGTGTAATCCGAAGAAATCAGTGCCATGTTCACATCAACATATCCCGAAGCGTTGCAATTGCTCACTTGTAAGTTAAAATCATAGCCCCTCTCCTTGATCTGTTTTTCTGTTATGTCCTCGAACTCGATTAACTTCCTATGCATCTCCTCACAATTACCAGAATCTGTTTCAATATCTTTTATTTCATCCTTAACGTTATTGAAGATGTAGATCTCTCTGGATGTGACAACTTCGGTGAAATCGGCCTCGGAATACCCACCGAAATGTCCTTGTATGGATATCAAAATGGAAGCTATTATAACTGCGGAAATTATGAAAAATTCGGCTTTCTTGTCCTTTAAAATATTAGCCAATCTTAACCACCTGCGCATGAGGTACCCCTTCAACGTTTAAAATCTTGTCCTCGTCAACGAAATCTTCTTTCACCAGTAATTCAACGATTCTTTCTCCAACAGCATTTATTATGGTAGCCCTTTCAAAAAAAGTTTTCAATTTATTTTCTTCGGCTTTCTCTTTGAAGTAAAAATCTTCTTTGACGCGGAGAGTAATATCCCCTTCCGTAAAGGTCTGTCCCAGTATATCTTCGTCGCAAACAGACAATAAAAAGTCTCCTTCGACCTCGAAGTGATTAAAACAGAACATAGTTATAGATTATGTTGTATAATTTAAATAAGCAATTGAACTACTGGTCAACAGCCTGCTTAATCCCACATGCCTCACATTTGATTTTAAGAATTCTATCTTCCTTTACCAATTTGGTATCGGGTTTGTTGCATGCAGGGCAGAGAACATACTTGTTAACGTATTCTTCAAGTTTTTCCTTTATCCTTTCCTTGTTAAGCTTTCTCTCCAAAATCAATCTGTTGTTTATGACCTGACCCGGAGTTGCCAATTCTCGCTGAAAAAATTTAAGGAGGTGATCTGTATCCCTTCTCAGACTGTCCGTAATATTGGAAAAATTCTTCACTATTGTTTTATTTCCTTCATTCAATAAATCTATCTCCGGTAGTTTGAAACGCGCATCCTGTAAATTCTCTTTATCAGTCTTTTCCTGGGCTCTATCCAGTAAATCTCCGTATTCCATTACATCACCTTAAAGTATTTTTTATCAAAGCTTTTTAATCTTTCCGGGTCTGGGTTCGTAACAGGTTCCTTCACTCAACAGATCATTTATTACGTCTTCGACCTGATTCTCACCGAAATCCGATTCCTCTATTATCTTGGAATAATCAGTTCCGTTCCCATCATCCAAATTCTCTA
>JBDGUQ010000117.1:0-3078 GCA_042215785.1 Candidatus Aenigmatarchaeota archaeon | reverse complement strand
AATGCTGTCCTTGGCCTCTTTCTGTGATTTGGCCTTTTCTTCCTTCTCTTCTTCCGTATCTTCGGACTCAGTTAATAATTCTTTATTTATACCTTCCCTCTCTGCCACATTGAACATCTCTTCCTGAGATATATCTTTATCCTTGATCTCTTTGACTTTTTCCTTCAATTCCTTTTCAGTCTTGTAAACCTCAAGTAATCGCAAAGTTAGCCAATTGGGATCTTCCAATTCTTTCACATGTTCCAGATTCAAATACAATTCATCATTATATTCCCTGACCTTTCCTATGACCTTGACAAGTTGTCCCTCCTCAACTCCTTCCAAAATAGACGTGTTCTGGAAAACCTTTGCCCTTATTGTTTCTGATTCATCATCAATAACTATAAAACCGTAATCTCCATCGTCATTTATAAATTTCTTCATTACAGTACCCAAAAGATTTACCCTTGAAACCTTTCTGCCCATGGGAGTTAAAACATAATTACTTTCAAATCCTTCCTTTTGGAAATAATTACCATTAACTATATCTTCTATCATTACTTTTTTAGCCGGTAGTCTTTTCATCTGTGGAATCTATATCACCAATCATATTTTCTGTATATGACCAGGTCTCGGTTCGAATATCATACCTTTCTGTTTCATTTCTCTTATAATTTTATCCGCGTTGGATAAACCCTCCTCTTCCAGAGCAGCGACCAGATCCTCTATAGGTATGTTCTTCCCCATCTCATCTTCAAGTTCGTCCATCAGATCCATAACAACTCTTATCTTACTTCTCTGGGAACCTGGAGTCCCTCCTTCTGCCCTGTCTATATCGATGTTGCCAGTTTCTGGATCCATCCCGAGTTGCTTCAAACTTTCTTTCATCAACCTTATAGCTCTCTGTGCATCTTTCTTGGAAACCTCATCCTTTAATTTTATTTTTGCCGAAGCTTCTGAAAGTCTTAACAAAGCTTCGTATTGCCTCAAACTTAGAGGTACTGAATTTGAATCGTCTTCAGTATATTTATTTCTCATATTTACATAAAAGTTCTTCAGAATAGAAGCGGCTTTTTCGGTCATTTCTGGATAGCAAGTTTCTCTAGCATATGCAACATATTTTTTGAGAAAATCAGGGTCTATAACAGGTTCGATACCCTCTTCACCGACCCTCCCTTCTATAATATGATTAACAAGTTTTTCATCCTCGTCTCTATCTGGAACATCTCTTAAAGTAAACCTTATATCGAACCTTGAAAGGATGGTTTGAGGTATATCTATCTGCTCATTTATCGGTCTATATGGATCGAATCTTGATAGTTTGGGGTTCGCACCCCCTATAACTGAAGTCCTAGCGGGCAGTGTTGCCTGTATTGAAGCCTTTGAAATGCTTATCGTTTGCGTCGACATCGCTTCATGTAGGTTTACCTGATCTTCCTTGCTCATCTTATCGAATTCATCGATAGCGATTAGACTCTTGTTACTCAATACCAAAGCACCAGCTTCCAGGACCCATCCACCCATGAATTCCTCATCGCGGACTACAGAAGCTGTATTATGAACTACCATTCCATTTGTTACAAAGGAATGTTCACCCCTGACGGTTAAATCATATACCCACTCATCCTCTGCATCAACCCTTTCAACTTCTTCTATTCCTTCGAAAAATATATCGGAACTGGCTATATTTTCCAAAATTCCCTCATAACCAAATTCCTTGAGTTTATTAACTATTTCCTCAAATTTCTTTCTGGAAGGCCTCATTCTACCCTTTTCATAACTATAGTTCTTACTGCCATACAGTTCTCTGGCCGAAATATCAAGTTCCTCTCTTGCCTCTCTAATTAATTTTCCCACATCAGGTACCAAATCCACATTACTATGGTATTCTGTTATATTCTCCAAAACCTCATTCAAACCTTCTTTCTTCTCCGAAGAATCAAAACCTATCTCTCTTTTAAATTTTACCATATTTTCCTTTTGGGATATTGTAAGAAGGTACTTCTCATTACTTTGTATTCTCTCACCTCTAATTATTGATTCACTTGGTTCTCTTCTCCTTAATTTTGATCTTATTCCAAACCTAAGCAGCAACATTTGTATTTGTCTTATAAATTCTTCAGAAGAGGATGATAAGCCAATGGAACATGAACCCGAATTATTTCTCCTTTTATTGACATAACCATCCGTATCAAAAAGTCCTCTCAAATAGGAAGCAATATATCTTTCTGGTAATCTGGTAATCTTTTCAGTTACCTTTAACCTGTTTCTCTTCTCACCAATAGGCATTCCAAACTGCGAGGCTATCTTTCCAATAATCTTGGAACCAAACCTCAAATAGGGTGTTTTATCCTTTTCGTTGGATAAATACGGATCAGTACCCATATCCTGGGCAATTTCTGAAAAGGCCGATAATAATTCTTCATTGGAATTACAGAACCTTAATCCAATTCCCCCACCCTGTGTATGATACAAATCACCATCGCCAGCCAGTAATCCAATGAAATACATTAAATCTTCATTTATATATTTGGGCAAATCTATTTCATGACCGTTCCTTTGTGATAGTTTTAATCTTTGGGGAAGTTTATCAACAAGATTTACATCCAAGTAATTAGAAATCTTTTCCAAATCAGATAACATGGGAGCTCCTCTTCTTTCATTATTGCGCCACGCATAGTAGAGTGAATCTTCACCAATATCTGTTTCATTACAAAACTCCCTTATTCCTCCATTGGCCTTAATTTTACTGGCAAAACCATCAATAATCTCGGAAGAGTTTTGAAGTCTACTTGTCTTATCTAAAAATTCATAAATGGAAATATTTTCATCCTTCTCAAAATCACTATTCGCCGAGTCTAAATTTCGTGGAGTAATTAAATGTTCTTCTCCGGTTAATTCCTCCGCTTTAATCCATTTAATTTCACCATCTTCAAAGACTGGAATGGGATTTTCTGGTGTTGTCTTTATCTCCTTTCCCAACTGTGTTTTTATTCTAACTAATTTTTCGGGGGATTTAATTTTCCAAAACTGCTCTACTTCAAGAGGTTTAACTTTCATCTCATCCCCACTAAAGGACATTATCTTCAAATTTGAAGG
>JBDGUQ010000030.1:0-7344 GCA_042215785.1 Candidatus Aenigmatarchaeota archaeon | reverse complement strand
TACCCTTCTTCAATTTATCACCCTTGTTTGTCTTTCAACCACGATTTTCTTAGGCACGAATTTGATTACAATAGTACTTTTACCTTTCTCTAAAGTATCTCTCCACTTTATTTTATCATCGTTATCGTACTTAAAGGATTCACAGAAAGAGCAGTTACCATCGCCACATTCATTGTTCGGAAGGTTTTCGCAATTTAACTTTGTTGTGATTTCTCTCTCAGTTAAATTTTCATCTAAATTTAAATGAACCTTATAACATATTGTTCCTTCGAACTTATCTTGGTTTTTATCCCAACACTGCTCTATTAAATCAGTTAACTTACCAATAACTCTATCCTTATCTCCTGTAAAGGTCACTTCATCCTTCTCTATCTCCGCTTCAGATAGAAGATTTCTAGTTACAGAAATCATTACAAGTATGAAAACAAACGCAGCTATAACGTAAATAAGCCTCTCTATACCGATTTCCAAACCCTTTTCCATAATACCTACCTGATTATAGGTTCCCTGCACTTCCAACCTGTGCAACTATTGGCTGGAAGAACAGCACCAGTAAAAATGCTATTATTGAGTATAATATCATCCCAATAACGATGTTCTTCCCTATCAACATATCCCTACTAACTTCATCGAAACCCTTATTTATTCCGTTAAGGAATGTACTCATTAGTATTATACTTTCTATTAAATAAACGCCCAGTATCAATTGAAGAACTGTGGGGGGAAGGAATTGTTTTATATTAATTATACCAAAGAGAGATTCACCGCTCTGTGCTGCCGAACCTAGCATACTGTCCTGTAAACCGAACATCTCCTGTATTTTCTTCAGAGCTTTCATAATATCTGTCAAAAACTGGATTATCAGAACTGACAGTGACCCAACTACAGCAGACATGAAAGGAGCTATAAATGTTGTTTGAGTCTTGAGAGAAGATATAACATCGTCCAATATATCTTTTATAGTCTCTTCTATCTCCCTTACCTTTTCCAGATAGTTTACGATATTCCTACTTGCCATAGCAACAATAGTTGGCCCTTTCTTGGCAGAATTAGCCAATATCTTACAAACATCCTTTATTATTGAAGATGGATATTTTTGGAGGACACCCCGATCTTCATCGAAAAGTGCTCCACTAAAAGTCATGCCAAAATCCTTTAAATTCTTCAGTATATCTCTGAAAAATGAAAACATTTCAGTATCTTCCAGACTTAATCTTCTATATTTATCCAAAACATAGGGTATGGCGACCTCTATGGGGACATTCTCCTTCATGGTATCCCCCAATTGGAATAGACCGATCTCAAATTGTTCCTCTATCTTACGTATAAAGTCCTCCAACTGTTTCCTATCATAACTTCTCATAATAGTAAACATCACAATGGCAACCGCAAGACCCCAAACAACTGTCATACTTACGAACATAGAAGGAAGAACCTTTCCCTGCTCATATCTGCCCTGAACGTAATTTGACCACTCTGACTGTGTGTAACTCTGTCTTATGGATAAGAGTTCGGCATAATGAAAAATTCCGGGAGTCATTATTATTATTCCAACCAATATGGAAACGAGTAAAATGGGTAAATTGATTTTCCCATCGAACAAAGAAAGGAATTTCTTGGGTTTAACACCTCCAGTAGCCTTACTGTGTGAAAATGCTGAAGGTCTCTTGCTTATTATCCTGTGCATGAACCAAAAAATCAAAGCAGGGATAACTATCCAGTATCCAAAAGCTACGTAAACAGGGTTAACACTCTCCGTTAGAAATATTGAAACTAAAGGAAACATAACTATACCGAGCAAAGGCAAAAGGATTCCCAAATAGAACAATAGTTGAACAGGAGAACGAAGGTTCTTCGCATACTGTGACATCTGCTGATAAGTTCCCTTCAAAACTTTATCCAAAGATTTCTTCAAAGTTTCCTGTCTCCTCTCTTCTGAACTCTCTATTTCAATTCCTTGTAATACTGAAAGGGAAGAAACAAAATCTTCGTTCCAGTCACTCCATTTCTTGCTAAAATCGGATATGGCATCTTTCACGCTTTGATATTTTCCCATATCCACATTCCACATAATTTTCCTTAAATCCATACCTATTGGACCATCACAATGTCTGGCTGTAAAAGCTATTGCCCTATCAAATACCGGATTCAAAGATAGATAAATAACCATATAGAGAATAACTTTAACGGTCTCATTCCCCGCTTTGATCCTCACGACATCCGCATAAAAATCGGGATATGTAAATATGTTGTAAACCAGAAAAGGTGGCAGGCCCAAAAGTATAACGTTGGCCGGAAAACCCATCAGAAGCATAGCTGGAATTATAGCAATAAAAGAAGCTACCAAAACAAATATGGAGGCACTGAATATCTGATCTGGTGTTGCCCTCAGATCCGATACTTTTAGAGGTTTTTCAAACCTTTCCCTGAGAGAATCCGGGCAATTTACTGTAAACAAATTATCCACAAAATCTATAAGTCTTTCGAAATAATTCTTAGGCTCCTCGTAGAGCTCTTCTTTCCTGTAATCCCTATATTCCCTGCTTTGTTCATAACTGATCATTTCCGAAGGAAAGGAAGTTTTTGGAGCGCCCTTAATATAGTTATATATATTGTCCTTCTCACTCCTTATTTCATCTTTGTTCTTGTCACTCATATCTTAAGATTAGTTGCCTTTAAATTTAATGTTTTGTCCTCAAGAACAAGAGCCAAACTTCTTCCCATCCTGACAAGAATCAGTATTTAGAACAATATTTTCTATTTTATCTGACAAACCTCTATCATCCCATAGAGTTAAATTATATTTTAATTTTCCAACGTCCTGTTTACTTAGGAAATCAAAATTATTACATATGACATCCTCTCCTATGTTTTCATAGTCAGATGGGTCTGGAAACGCTTCGGAACTTTCATCTATTTTGGGAACTGTTTCCCTTTCAATTCCAATATCTGATATCGATCTACTTGATTTCTCAAAATATACTCTCAAACCACAAATTTCATGTTCATTCCCATCTCCGTCTTTAAAACTGAAATCTTCAATTTCCACACAACCTTCTGGCATTTCCAAATCGGTATCGGTCACGTTAAACACAAAATTTCCATACCCATCAGCATAAGTAACGTTATTCAATTTATCGGTGACGGCAAATGAATAAAAACCCTTATTATCTTTATTTCTTGTAATTTCAAATCCTTCTTCCTCTAAATCCTTGTTCAACCTTTTCATTACATTTTCAACCTTTTCATTCTCGGGATCTAAGATTTCCATCCAGTAATTCCTTGCAATTTCAAATGACCTAAAATATCGAGCCGGTAATCCAACTTTCATGGCATAGTCACTCTCTAAATTGATCTCTCTTACAGCACTAGACGCCATTTTGTTGAACTTATATGAATTCAACTTTATCTCTACCATTTCCTTATCAGGATATATCTTCAGAGATTCCAATATATCATCTCCCCTTATTGTAGTCCTTACGGAACCCTTCTTCGCATCTATTTCAGGAAACAAATGATATATTCCTCCATTATCTTTTATGATTCCGACCAATTCCTCCTTAAACCTCTTCTTGAGATTGGGTTTTCCCAAATTCTTCTCTTCCCAGACAATACCTCCAGATTTCTTGCTTAGATTCAACGAGGCATTCATCAAGACTGATTCGAAAGTTTTCCTGTTGGAAAATCTGGCCCTTTCATATGCATGTACAAGGGAATAAACGTTTGAAGCGCTGTTCGTAACTTCCATTTCACTGGCAGCCTGAAACCTAGGCAGAAAAACCACTAGTAAAGTTAATCCTACTATCCCCACGATGGAGATCATCCATTTTATATTACCTTTGCCCAAATTATCATTCCTCCACTTCCAATCTCAATTCTACCCTTGCTTCCTTCATATTGGGTAACCTAAAATTCACCTGTGAAGAATATGAATTCTCCTCGCCCAACTCCTTACCTTCTCCCACCCTTTGCTCAAAATCTGTGGTATTCATTATCAAGAGGAACTTCTGGTTGGGAACCAAATCCTCCAAATAACTATTTAAATTAACATCGATCTCCTCATCATTCACATTGAAATCCCCTTCATACAACATATAATTTCTAATAACCGAATAAGTTTCCTGTCCATTTATCTCACTGTTCATCAGGACGGACAGAGTATTTTCGGCCAGCAGTGGTTTGTACATCCTCTTGACATTTACCTCATACCCAACCATTCCACTCATACTTCTCTGGGCCAGGGGAACGGCTACGAAAACCAGCGCGAGCAAAATAGGTGCAATGATACCTATAATCACAATTTCAGATAAAGGTATCATGCCCTTTTCCCTACCCATATTTCCATCCTCCCTGGATATATTTTATTTTTATCTTTTACAAAAATAGGATAAGACTGATGGTCATCCCCCTCAAAACTGCCAAAACTCTTTTCCTTACCATCGAAAAGAAAATTAACACCCCACTCATATGAGGTAAAATTGACGTCCAACTTCTCTATATCGCAACCTCCCTTACAATATCTTGTTAGTATAGTACCATTTATTATGCCCGGTCTCAACAATCCCGACTCATTGAGCATCAAATTCCTATCTCTCAAGAGTTGTTCTCCCAGATCCATTTCGATTCTATCTACAGACCTATCTATCACATGTCCATGGAAAGTTATGATGGAATACAATAACCCCAAACATATCGAAAAGATCAAAATATTTCCCACTATTTTCAAAAAAACATTGGAAAGATAGCTGGCTTCGGCCATAATATCACTTTTTCAAATCTTCAAAACCTATTTTATTATTTTCTTTGAATATCCTGAAATACATTCCCTTCTGGCAATCTATTTTTTCATTTTCTTCATGTAATTCGACACCATTATATATAGGAGATGTGATAGTCCTTGATGGAAACTCCACATCTATCATAACGATATCCCCGGTCTCTTTATCTTCCTTAACAGTTATGAATGTACATCTACCCGTTCCAAGATTTACTAATGCATTCTTGACTTCATTTAAATTCACTTCCTTATCATTTTTCCTGAAATAATTATTCAATTTATCGGAGAAATCTACCACAGATCCTTTCGGGCATTTGGGACCGAGAATAATGTTGGCCAAACTTTCCGTAACGCTACTATCCTTACATTCTCCATCTATAACACACTGGCAATCAGGAAATCCATTTTCTTCGGTACCTTCCTCACAGCCACCGATAACCTTCCTTATATCATCTTTTACGAATTCAACCCTACTACTTGCTTCCAGTCCTA
The DNA here is from genome assembly GCA_042215785.1 of Candidatus Aenigmatarchaeota archaeon. Taxonomy (GTDB): domain Archaea; phylum Aenigmatarchaeota; class Aenigmatarchaeia; order PWEA01; family JBDGUQ01; genus JBDGUQ01. The sequence goes on along the minus strand of JBDGUQ010000030.1, from coordinate 2,075 downwards.
TTTCCATAGATTGTGTAAAGAAATTATTTGGATTCTCATCCAAACTGATTTCGCAGTTTTTTGTCTCTTCGGGAAAAGCAAAAGTAATATTGAGCCCGTTGGGAGCTATCGAAGCAGCAGACACTAGCTGACTTATACTCTCCGTTGTAAGTCTGGGTTCCAGATGGCTATAATAACTCACGAGCTCGGTTGCATTACCTACATAACTATTGAGAAATATAGCAGCCACTACCAGGGTTCCCAAAACCAATATTATATCAACAGTAACCGCAAAGCCTTTATTTTGAAAAATTCTTATCACCCTGACAAATGAGCAGGACATTTCTCATCTTCCCTTACCGGAATACCCTGGACTCTACCATTATCCATATATGGATATGGCCAGTTGATAAAACTTTCACCGTATGCATTGGCTATCAGTCCACCAGCAACGGCACCAAAAACATTTACTCCGGGAATAAAAGTCATCATGGATATGGCAGCTCCGGCCCACTCTTTGGCTGAGTATTTCGATATCATGGTTGAAGACGCATAACAATAATTTGGAAAATTCCTTTCCTCCCAAAATTCTTCGATCTTCCCGTTTTCTTCCTTCCCTTCGAAATTCGATTTGAAAACGATATTCTTTTTATATTCTTCGGAATTGCTACACAATTTAGGTGTAATCATCACGGAATCTCCCTTGTCTTCCACCCTACTCACAGTATATCTTAGGAGTCTGGGAGACTCTACACCTGGAGATTCCTTGTGGAAATTGAACCTTATCCTGAACTTATCGGGCAATCTATTTTCTTCACTCTTCATATCAAAATGAAATGTTCCATTACATAATCCCCTATTATCAGAATCACAATCGCCGTAGCTTATCAATTCTTTACCTTCTTTATCCAATATATCAACATCTATACAATTCTTTTCCAAATTTGTACGAACTTCTCCTGCAAAGATGTCTCTCTTAAATTTCTTATTATTTTTAAGTTCTAAAATTTCTGAAACGTATTTACCTTCCTTCTTATCCTCCTTTAGACTTAAGTCATCTCCATCCATCTCGAGCTTTATAACACCCACAGTCTCTTCTACAATATCTTTGTTTTCCCTTATTTTCTCCAATTCTTCCTCGGATATCTGGTCTTTGAACTTCTTTATCTCTCTGTCCCCCTCATTATACAATATATAACCTCTTGTTTCTCCCACAAAATTATCGTTATTCCTGAGTTCTTTCTTCTCCTTGTCGGTTAAATCGGTTTTGGGGTGTTCTATAATCTCAGTATTAAAATCAATATTTCTACTCAAGACTTCCCTTGAAGTAATTTCATTATTACTGTCCTTGAATTTATCCAGACCTTTTCCCAAATCATCTCCCGTATACTTAACTATTGACTCCTTGTTCTGATAAGTGCCTTTCTTTACCTCGAGTTCGGCATAACATGGACTGACCAAATAAAACCTTGGATCGTCCAGACCACTTGTTATTGGAACATTTCTATCAAGCCTCACCTCACAATCGGGATCTATTAAAGCAGAATATGTTTTCCTGCCAGCAATAAGACATAATTCATTTTCGTCACAGGTATAGTAAGAATTTATAGCCGAGTCTATCTCGCTTGAAATATGGGAACCTGCATTTAACAAACCATACTTTCCCGGTCCCTTCAGTTTAGAACCTATTGTCTGTCCGGCGGCAAGCCTTGAAAAACGGACTGCCTCATCTGAATTGCCTTCCATAATATCTAGCATCCATAACCTCCACGTACCCCGGCCAAGACTCTTGCTTTGGGAACCTACTTGCCTCATCATCCAATTCTCTTTTTTAGAACTCTGCAAAATTCTTATTAGCTTACTAACTTCTTCATCCCTAAACTCCTCGCTGGATTCTTCAAATAAGTCATTAACCAAATCCTCTAATGTATCTTTTACAGGATAATAATTCGTTCCGCCAGACTCAAAAACTTCATCCAAATTCTGTATCGATCCCTTCTTTACATATGCCTTTTTAGATGTCTCCTGAAGTATGTGATACCTCTTAACGTTTCTCTCAACAGCCTCTTCGGATAAACCCGGAAATTTTTCCTTTG
>JBDGUQ010000015.1:2716-7466 GCA_042215785.1 Candidatus Aenigmatarchaeota archaeon | reverse complement strand
GTGAAGATGTAAGTGAAGTTGAAGATTTGCTTTCTGAAGACCCCTATTCAAGGCACAGCATAACCTTTAGGAGTGCCGAGAGTTTGGAAATGGATAAGGATGGGAGCTTCTTGTTGTACGAAGGAACGGATGTTGTCTGTCAGGATTTGAGAGAAGAAATTGAAGATATATCGAAAGAGTACGAGGGAGAAGACAAGAAAAAAATACTTGAAAAGATAGAAGGTGCAGAAGAGGACGCCATGGAAGGATTTGGCGGAATTTTTTCTTAACTGATAATCATGCAAAAAGCTGTTGCTACTTTAATAAAGGGTGGAATCATTGCCTATCCAACCGATACCATTTACGGTTTAGGATGCGATGCAATGAACATGGACTCCGTCAAGAGGCTATTTAAAATAAAGAAGAGAAGCCCTCTGGATCCAATTTCTATAAGTTTACCCCAGATATCGGAGATAAGTAGGTTTGCCCATGTAAATAACAAGGATTTCATGAATCAGCTTGAAAAATACGATCTTTTACCTGGCCCCGTGACTTTAATTTTGAAAAAGAGGGATCATGTACCTGATATTTTGACTGCTGGTAAAGATACAATAGGTGTGAGAATACCCGGACACAGGGTAACCAGAAGTTTATCGGAAGACCTCGGGGGCCCGATAACAACCACTTCAGCTAATATATCTTCCGAAGAGCCTGCTTCTACTTATGATGATTTAAGCGAGGAGATAGTTGAGAAAGTGGACTACGTTTTGGAAGGGAACTGCAAATACAAGAAGCCCTCAACAGTTCTAGATCTGACAGGAGAAGAGGTTGAGATATTGAGGGAAGGAGCCGAAGAAGAAAAAATAAGGAAAATTATTTCCGGCGAAATAGAAGAAGACGAAGATGAAGAAGATTGAAATGCTAATTCTTCGAACAATTAAATTCTTTGATGTGTATTTATTTGAGTCAACTACCCCTACCTAACCTTCAGTGAGGAAGGGGCTTGTGGTTCAATTCCAGAACTTGCCGTGGCAGAGGTTCCTTCAATGCTGTCCACGTCTGGGGGCTGACAACTCCCCTGAGACTCCAAGTCATGCCTGAAGTCTCTGAGTTTGTGTTCTATATTTCGGGCTCCGTTCAGATCGGCATGGAGTTCGTAACCGCACTTCTTACACTCGAAGTCCAAACCCTTTCTGTTGCTCCTGTTTATGTGGCCACACCTACTACAGGTTTTACTAGTGTTCTTAGGGTCTATGTATTTTACTCTAATCCCCTTCTCTTTAGCCTTGTACTCTATAAACTTCTGTAACTGCTTAAAAGCCCAGCTTTCGTGCTGGTATCTCTGCTTCTTCCTGACCTTAGTTCTATCTCTTATCTCTGTCAAATCCTCCATGCCTATAACGTCCACCGATTGTTCTTCGGCGAAACCAACAACCTTCTTGGAAACTTCGTGATTTAATTGTTTCATAAGCCGTTTTTCCTTCCCAGACAACGCCTCAAGGCGTTTCAAGGCTGAGAAGGTGCCCTTGGATTGTAACCTCTGTCTCATCTTTTCGTAAGTTTTCCTCAGGTCTTTGGCCTCACCTTTGCCAAAGAATTCTTGCCTCTTGTCCGTGGTGGTACAGACAGCGAGATAGTTCATCCCTACATCAACTCCCATGAAGTTCTTTGCTTCCTCCATGGACTTTTCCTCAACTTCTTTTTCACAGGTTAGATGGAAATAATATTCTCCGTCTTTATGCTCCACGAGTTCTGAAGCGAGGTACTTCCATTCCTCGGACAAGTACTGTTCTGCGTAGTCGTAGTTCATTATCTCATATTTTTTTCTTCCGTCCAATGTACTTATAGATAGTTGTTCTTCACTTAACTTATAGTCCCTGCCGTAGGAGAACTTTATGTTGGTAGGTTTAAACTTAATCTGTTTCCACTTGGATTTACCCTTTTCCACTTTCTTCTGTAAGGAGCTGTAGGCACCAGCTACCTGCCTTGCTACATTACAGCTCATCTGCGATAGGAGACCTACATTCTCTCTGAGGTGCTTGTAAGTCAGCTCTTGTAGCTTATTAGAGGAAATGGGCTCGCCGTTCTCGTATACTACCTTGGAGGCGAAGTTCATCCCTTCTGTATACTTTTCCATAGTTTTGGATATGCTTTCGTCGGTTTCCTCCAGCTTCAACACCACGGTCTTAGTTACTTCCATAGGTATATATTTTCACTTAATGCCTATAAATGTTTTGTCTGTGAATATACCAATTCCTCCCCTACCTACTTCGCTTCTTGAAAAGTAGAGCTTTTCAAGTTTGGAAACTTCGTTTCCAAATCGCTCACGAGGAAGGGGACTCCTTGGTTAATGAGTTGAATTATGAAAAATCTAGAACATTATAAGAATATGGTTAAGGATGTATATTTCGAAGTAATTGAACCGGGTGGAAGTAAGGGGTTTAGGTATTATCATTCACTCCGAGTATTCCGTTATTGCAAGAAAATCCTAAAATACGATGAAATAGATAACGATAAAATAGATAGGGATGCTTTGTTGATTTCCGCTCTTTTCCATGACATAGGAGGAAGTAAGAGTATTGAAAATGGAATCATGAGGGCAAACAGGTCTCAGGTTGAAGATTACGAAGAGAATCATGAAAGTAGATCGGCCAGATTCGTGGAAGAAAATCTTGAAGGTCTTTCTGATGGATTGAAGGAGAAGGTCGAAAATATAGTGAGTGAACATCATTCTGAAGATCCGGATAATTATGAAACATTAATTCTGCAGGATGCAGACAATTTGGATGAACTTGGTTATTTGACAATATTCAGGACCTTTACATATATTGGGTTTAAAGAGCAAACATTTGATGAGATGATAGATTATTATATGCAGGCAGAGGAAAACAATAAATTGGAAGAAATATTAAAAAGATTTAATTTCAAATCTACAAGAAAGGTTGCAGAGCAAAGGATTTCAAAGGCCAAGAAATTTATGGAAGAATTAATGAAAGAGCACGAGGGAGGAGATTTGGTTTAATGTGCGCCTGTGGTCTAGTGGTAGGATTCGAGCCCCCCAAGCTCGCAGCCCGGGTTCAAAAGAAGACCTGAAATCAAATTTCAGGCTTCGGAAAATCCCGGCAGGCGCACCAATTCTTATATTTTCTTTCTTTGAAACATTACCTTTATAAAGATGAAAATTAGATTAGACTTTACATATGGAGGTGTAGATTTTTTGAAAGGAACTGTTAAATTCTTCCACGACAGGAAGAAATATGGATTCATAGAGCCAGATGATGGAAGCGAAGATGTTTTCTTCCACGTCAGTGAACTTGGAGAAGGCGAAACAGTAGCAAAAGGCGACGAATTAGAATTTGAAGTTGAAAAAGGCGATCAAGGTCCAAAGGCTGTTAATGTAAAGAAAGTTTGAAGTTAATTCTAGATTAAGTCAGATTTGAAATTTCTTCTTTTTAGTATTTTTATATTCTTCTATTCCTATGTACTTTTAACAACTATTCATCTATTTCTTCTTTGAATAGTTCCATTGATTTTTTTATTGCTTCATAAGCCCTTTCTCTGTCTTCCCACCCGAGAACTTCTGTTTCTTTTCCCTCCTCTAGAAGTTTGTATGTCCTAAAGAATTGGGCGATTTCCTTTAATCTGTGTGGAGAAATGTCCGTTTTTCCGTCGATACCCTTGAAATTGGGATCTTCTGATGGCACAGCGAGAATTTTATCATCCCTTTCATTGTTATCCAAAATATTTATCCTTGCTATCGGCCTCACCGATATTATACAGCCTGGAAAGGTTGCTTCGTCCATCAGAACTAATATATCCAGAGGATCACCATCTTCATAAAGGGTTTGAGGAATCAAGCCATAATCTCCTGGGTAAAATACGGTGGAGTGCAAAACCCTATCTAATTTATATGCCTCAAAATTTTTGTCATATTCGTACTTATTCTTGCTTCCCTTGGGTATTTCTATTACAGCATATATCTTTTGCGGGGGATCTTCCCCTGTCGGTATATTTTTCCAAAGATCCACAGGCATATCGATAACCTACAAATAATCTTGTTTTTTTATTTAAATATAATTTTCCTTTATACGAAATACTATCTAATTTTTTTCAGGATATTTTTTCTTTATCTCTTCTTCATCTATTGTTTTCGTTTGATTGATGTATAACCAGATTCCATGGAGTGTTGTCAATTCCTTGTCTTCATTCGCCGATTCGAAGTTAGCAGTTAATCTGAGATACCTGGATTTATCCAGATTGCAGAGTCCAAATGATTCAAAACCTCCATTTAAATTTTTCTTTACAGAATCCTTAATGCTTTCGAAATCATCATCACTGACTTCTATCTTCAGTTCAATCTCACCACTTCTAATTTCCGAATCGGTATCCACATATGCGTAATTTACTTCTTGAAACCAGTCTCTTGTATGTGAGATCCATTTGCCCTTTTCACGGTCCCTTTCAATTTTGATGTAGTCTTTATTTCCACCCTTTACAGTTCTACTAAATTTGCCCCTATCCCAACTAATTGAGTCGTTTATGGGCCAAACAGGTAAATTACTGCTGTAGTTTTTGAGACACGAACAGCCACAAACATTTCTTATTTCTTCTCTGGTACTTTCCTTGATTGATTTGCAGTCTATTGTTTTTTTCGGATTGAACTCTTTATAAATTTGACATAGTTCTTCGGGAACACTTCCATTGCAGTTTTCATGTATCCACAACCCACATCTGTTGTGAACAGTTATTTTTTGTCTTTTCCTTCCATTCA
>JBDGUQ010000015.1:0-2706 GCA_042215785.1 Candidatus Aenigmatarchaeota archaeon | reverse complement strand
TTTTCATTTACATAGAGTGCAATTCCAATAACGATTAGTATCAACACAAGCAGTTGGTATTTGTCCAAAGAATCTAAAACAGACATAATGAGAAATTAAAGGTATTTGTTTAAATAAATTAGATAACTGAAGATACGTGGTGAGAGTGTTGTGCGGAGATGGTTCCACTCGACCAGCTCATTCCAAATGAGTTCGTATGGGAGGCCGAAACTTCGGGCATTAGATCAAGGAAAGTAAGTGTAGCAAGGAAGGACCCCAGTGCTATCATCTTATGTTTTGAAATTTCACCCCTTTCCTCCGATAGATAGGACGAAATAGATTTCTTTATTTTCGGTATAAGCTTCTTTTCCTCACTCATAATTTATTAAATTGGTCTTCTTATATTAAATATTCTGGTAGGAATCTTTGGTTTTGGAAAGGACAAAGTTTAAAAATTGATACGCTACATCTTCAATTTCTACATCATTTTGATTTTTTATTCTAATAACAAACTTATTCCCACATTCTTCCGTGTGAACTTCGAAGTTTTCAGAAAAAGCGTTCACCGTTTCGATCACTGGCCTTTTTCTGTAGAATTTCTTTTTTAGCACCAGTTCTGCTTCATCGTCCTTTAAATTGACATTCTTCATTTTTATTCATCCTTCTTTTCCGGAGATAAGTATTCCTTTACTTTATTCAAGTTCTTTATTTCCCCTTCTAAATTGGTTCCAAGTGCTCTTTTAATTATTGCTTCCCTTACCTTTCTGTTTCTTTCGGCTTGTTTCATGTATACGGAATGGTTTACTAATTCATTCTGAAATTCCTTTGCTATTTTCCCGGGATCTTCACCCTCTTTTGCCGATAGATATATTTCGATTTCTCTGTCCGGATTTCCATCAAAGGTAAAATATGCCCTGTCAATAAGAACGTAAGCTGCCGAGTACACAGTTTCCAATGAAAAGAACTTGGAATTTACCCTTATTACCGCTTCCTTTCCATTTATTTCTATATTTTTCATGTTATCCGTATAATTTTTATTTTTTAGATAAATAATAATTTGAGGTAATTTACAAAATTCGTTCCCAGAATGAATGTAACAAAATACCCGAAGAAGACAAGGGCAGAGAAAGGTTGTTTTTCATGGACTTTAAGGTTGTCAAAATCCACTTTATCTTCTTTGACTAGATCTTTTAATTTTTTAATATCTCTTTCTTCGAGGAAATCAATTGCATGGATGAATTTTTCCTTCTTCTCCATAAGATAACCTACTAGACTTGGGCTGAATAGGTCTTTTTTCACGAATTGTCCACCAGTTTTCTGTATCCCTTCAGCAGGACTCATATTGGGTTTCAAATCGTTTATGTGAACTTTTTTTGTAAAGAGATTGAAACTTAGCTGTAGGACAAAGAACCGCAGGGATACGAAGATCAATACAACGATCAATGAATTTATGTAAAAATCAAGTGTCAATGCATTTTCGTAATCTATTAGAATGCGCACAATAGCCAGTATTATAAGGATCAATTCCGTTTTTACATTCGGGATTCTCAATAAAGCTTCGTATCCCAAGAAGACCAGTATTACGAACCCCAGATATCCTATATCTATTCCCAGGATTCTGAGAGGAGAATATAGAAACCAGGCAAATCCTATTAAGATTATAAATACCATTCCCAACCTATATGGACTGAAGCTGTTCTTCAAACTTTTTATTGCAAGATCTTTTTTGGATTTGACGAGTAAATAGATTGATACGAAGACAAATATAGGAACAAAAATATTTATCAAGAAATCCGTTATTAAACTGTTCGTATAATAACCCACTGGAAAGTAGAATAATAGAGCAGTGAAGAGTTTTGAATCTCCAGCAGGTAGAATGCTTAAAGACCAGAGAAAAAATGAAAAAATAGCTCCAAATGCAAAGATGCTCAGTATTTCGACAGGGTATTGAATTAGTGAGCCGTTCATAAATTTATATAATATCCCGAATACGAGTATTGTAAATACATAGTTATTCTTCACGAGCCTCTCTTTGATATCTTGTTTTACGATGAATAGGCAGGCTATTGAAATCGGTATGAGTATTGGCGAGATATTAATTTTTATCACCGAATATGTTGTTGTTCCTTGTCCAGTTCTCCAGGATTTCCCTTTGATTTATTGAAAATAAAAGCCTTTCAAATATGTTTTCTATAACTTTTCCATATAGATTACAATTGAAGTCCATTGGTAACTTGGATACAATAGTCCCCTGTGAAGAATACGTATTAACCGGACATATGCCGCAGAATGCTTCCCATTCACATCTGTCACACAGCAATGATTTTTTCGATGATACGTCTATCATCGAAAGAAGTGTTTCATGTTCAAATATGTCATTCCAGCTTGAATTCTTTACATTTCCCAAATTGAACTCTTCGAAAATCTTTCCTTCATCACAAGTATATATATTTCCCTTGTGGTCGTAGAGTAATTGACTGATACCTGCACCGCAAGGCGACATCATATCCGTCATTTCAGGATCTTTGTTTCCCAATATCTTCAGCGATATCAGTGTGGCCATCAGCTCGGTTATTTGGCCATTCTTTTCATTTAATATGTAATCTAATGTTTTATTGTAGAAGTCGAAGAACTCTTCCGGTGAATATCCTATTTCCTTCCATTGTTCTTTTGCAAACCCGATTATATTCATGGGCCTCAGCCAGATATTTTCAAATCCTAGATTCA
>JBDGUQ010000079.1:0-7521 GCA_042215785.1 Candidatus Aenigmatarchaeota archaeon | reverse complement strand
TTCGACCAAGTGGAAGTCGGAAAACGAGGAGTTTGTGGAAGCCATAGAAGTTTTAAGGAATTGCGGTACGGTTTCAGCGGAAAGACGGGATTCCATTCTAGATGAGGCCATAAATATTGTTCTCGATAGGACCAAAGAGAGGATGAGGGAATATGCGCAGGATCTTGATATGCCGGTGACCGGTATATATGCGATGGGTATTCTATTGCCCCTCATAGGACTGGTAATGTTTCCCATGCTTATGATATTTTTGCAGGACTACGTTAAGCCGGCTTTTCTGGCTATAGGCTACAATATAGTCTTGCCTGGAGCCCTTTTCTGGATAATAAATAAGATATCGATGGAAAGGCCTGTCGGATTTTCTAAGACGGATATTTCTTCACATCCCGATCTTCCCAAAGAGGGCTGTTTCAAATCGTTTGGAAAAAATATACCTATCTTACCTGTTTCAATTACCATTTTCCTTTTAATTGGGGGTTTGGGGATCTATGGTATGTACAATCAATATGTAACTTATTCAGGTTGCCAGGATCTTCTACAAGATGGCAAAGCACCTGCTGGATTCTACATGTCACAGCAGGAGTGTAAAAGTAAAGTTAATAATTTCTTTTATCCTTTATTGATATCACTGGTGCCCCTGTGGGGGTTTGTCCTTGCTACTTCTTCCTATTATATAATGAGCAATTATCAAAAATACAAGATAAGGGAGGAAGTTAAGCACCTCGAAGAACAATTTCCTACCGCTCTTTTCCAACTGGGAAATCAGATTTCTTCTGGAACTTCTATAGAGGCAGCTTTGGACAGGGCCAAAAACAAGTTGAGACAGGAAGAGATGAAGGAACTTTACGCAAAAGCCGTGAGGAACATTAAGCAAATGAATCTTACTTTCAGGGGTGCATTTTTTGACGATGTTTACGGAGCTCTTAGATATTACCCTTCCTCATTGATTAAGAATATCATGAGGATGATCGCGGATACGATGAAAAAAGGCGTTAGGATGGCTTCTCTTACAATGTTAACCGTCAGCAGATATCTTAAAGGAGTGAGGGAGGTGGAAGAAGATATAAGGAGGATTGTCAATTCCACGGTCAGTAGTATGAAGTTCCTTGCCCTTTTCCTTGCCCCATTAGTATCAGGGGTCACGGTCACTATGGCGGTCGTTATTCTAAGGATCTTGTCAAGTTTGGGAGGCAAAATGACAGGAGTTACCAACGTTCAGGGGGCTGCCGGACTCACATCCGCGTTACCAACTATGTTAACAGGTTTAGAATCAGAGATGCCCATAACTCCCGGCCTGTTTCAGCTAGTGGTGGGCATATATGCTATAGAGACTTCCATGCTTTTGTCAAGTTTTTCGTCGGCATTGGAAGAGGGAAATGACCCAATAGCCAAGAAGATGAATATAGGAGTCACCTTACTAGTGACCATGGCTATTTATACCGTAACTGTCATCTTCACATACCAGATGTTTGGCTCTACGGTCGCTGATCTGTTGGGCGGTGGCTTATGATAAAAAATTTATATTAGGCGATAAATAATTAGATATGGTGTATAATTATCATTGATTTATCGAAAGGTCAGATACAACCACCCATGTCAGCGGGAATGTGGCTGGCATTGGGGCTTATTGGAATCATTATAATTATTGCCGTAGTTAGTAGTGTAATGGAGGGAAATATGCAATGGTCGATTGTTTTCGAATGAGAGAAAGGGGACAGATGACGAACAGATGGCCGTTTTACGTGGCGGTTGTATTATTGATAGTTTTCTTTATACTGTTCCTTTTAAATTTCTTCGCCAAGATACCTGTTACTTCCGGTGTTAAGCTACTTTCGGATGTTTTTGCTTGAGGTGAATAAATTGAATTTGAACTTCGGTATGAAAGATGATATGAAAAATTTGTTTTATAACGTTATGATAGCTATAACTGATTTTACAGCTGGTATAGAAGTCATGATTATACTTGTAGTAGCCGTGGCACTTGTAACGATTTTCGGTGTTGCTGCATATGCAAGTGCCTTATCATACGAGGCCTGTGCTTCCACGGTAAATAATATCCCACTTATAGGTGGTCTTCTTGAAGGAGCGTGTAAGAGATTTGCCGGCGTTACATAGTAAAGTATTTTTGAGGTGATTAATTTGCGAAAGGATAAAGGTTTGATACTTGGATTCAGTCTGCAGACGATATTGTTGGTTATCGGTCTGGCAATTGCCATAATTATAGCAGTTTCTGTCAGGACAGAAGGTATGGAAGCTATTAAAACGATGTTGAATCCATCCAAATGGTTACAGTTCGCCAAATAATGAGGTTTTAACTTTGAGACCAGAGACCCAATTTTTGATCGCAGGCAGTATAGTTATACTATTTGTTGTGGTTTCTTGGGTAATGATTTTTGGTTCCAGCATCGGTAAAATCAAAGAGGAACAATTTTTCATAGAAGAGAACGGGATGGACAAAGATATGGGGAGAATAGTGTTGAAGGCTCACAAGTGTTACACCCTATCCATTGCTGCTGGGAGAGTTTTGACAACCAATATTGGGGAAATTAACTGCTCAAGATTCTGTTCTGAAAAGACTATTGAAAATTTTCGCAGAAAATTTATGGAGGAAAAGATCAATGTTGAGAGTGCTAACAGCGATATCACGGAGATAAAAATAGATGCAGGTTCTATACCCGAAAAACTACATAAAGGTGACGTTTACCAGATCTATACTCCGGCAAAGGGTAAAGTAAATAGGTTATTTGGAAACATTAAGATAAATTTCAGGAAGTTAAAAGGCGTTGAGTGTTCTGCAATGGAGGAGGAGAAGGATGAAAACGATGGATAAAGGTATAATTTCCCATTTATTTACTTTTACAGGTTCGACTATAGCTGCGTTGGTCCTTGTATTAATTGTTGTTGGATTGGCAACAGCATTTTCTACAGGTATGTTTGGAGAAGGTAAGATGTGGGATGAGATGGTAGGTAATTTCAATAAAGTTTTCGAGCCTTTCGGGGGTGAAAATAGTTATGAACTTCCAACGGATTATGAAATTAAGGAGAATTTTATTCTGAAATACATGGAAGGTAAAGATGAAAGAATAGTAAAAAAAGATGATGTGGATTATTATTTGAACAAGAGTTCTATTGATAATTTGATGAACCTTCTTAAGTATTGTTACAAAAGGGGCGAATTCAAGAGACAGTATGGACCCGATCAGGGCGAATTCAAGTTGTTTGATGAGACATGTGGTACTTTCTGTTCCAACGTTACAACTGAAAGGAATTGCATCTATAATTATATCACTGAAAGATTCAAAACTGAAACTGGTATCGATCCCGATTTGAGGATAACTCAAAATGAAGAGATCTATCAGTATTTGTTGAATCTGGATAAGAATAGGTTATACGTTATTAGGTCTCATGTAAGGAGAAAAGATGAAACTATGGTAAAACCTATACGTGATTTAAAACCTAGCGAATTGAAAACTAAATTGGAGATAATGGGATCTAAAAAAGTTGAAAGTTGCCAAAATTGGTTGGATAAACAAAAAAATAATAATAAGTAATGAATTGAATAATAAATTGTCTTTAAACGAGGAGTTTTAATTTGTCTGGAAAGGGTTCGGAATTAACTATTAGGACTATTGTATTATTGACTCTTGGAATTGTAGGAATCCTCGGTGTGATTATGTTTGCGGGCATAGGAAATGATGCCTTTTATGGAACACAGACGATGAGATTCAAGGAACTGGCATGTCTCAAAGTAAAGGGGAATTGTACAGAGGCCAAATGGACTGATGTTAAGATAAATTCTTCTTCTGGAGGTAAAATAACTCTGAAGGATATTTGTTTGAGTATGCCGAATAAAGAAAGGTACAATACTGAGGAAGAATGTCTTATAAACGCTTGCGGGTGTGAGGAAGTAGAATCGGAAGAAGATACGACAAACGATGGAGATAATGTTGACATTCCTTCGGAAGAGAAGGCCATGATGGAGATAAATGTAGATCAATTCTCGGAAGAAATTGTGGAGAAGTTCTTTGAGAATTATAGAGAAGAAAGAGGTTGGAGTGAGTTTAATTGGACTACGGATAATGAAAATCTGGAAAGGTTGGCCGAGAAGACTAATGAAGTTTGTAAGAGAAGTAAAATGGAAGATGAAGAAATTAGGGAAACCATTTATCAGGTCTATTCGAACAATTTGAAAAGGCTGGAAAGTCCCGATATAGGAGAAAAAATGGATAAATTAACTATTACATCCAAAACCGGCGACAAGGAAACGGTGGAAAAAACAGGTGAATGTAATGTAATTTCCCCCCTTAGTGATGATCTTTATAAGGCTCTTGATTGGAATGCGAACAACAATTTCAAAGTTTTGGATAAATACTATGTTGAAATAAAAATCGTTGCGAAAAATGGAAACGTTGTTTTTCGTTTGTTGACACCAGAGGTTCATGATGAAAGTGAAATAAGGGAGAAGAGGAATGAGATGATAAACAAGTTTACAGAGAGGGCTATAAACGAGGTATTGGTTATGGAAGACTATATGGAATTATTTACCAAAGAGATCGATTCTCTGGATGAATATGATTACGGCTACCAGGTTGTGGAGGACAAGTACGATGGGAGTTACTACAGTTTTTTTGATGATAAAGGTAAGAGAAACGAATCTAATTTTGTGAATAATTTGAAAGATATGGAAGAAGGATTCAAGAAGGATAATTTATGTGAGAAGGAAAAGAAAGAGTTGCTGAAAATTCTATCTGAGAGAGGTTTTGGGATATTCGGTACTTCCTCGGATAATGACAAATTTTATAAATTATGCGAGCATTTCGGTATGACCAAAGCGATGTGTTTGGCCTATCTTAATTGTAGTAAGAGGAAAGTCATCGACTTTGCGTTCTTGAGAGCTTCGTGTGATGAGGCTTTGAATACTAATGCCTTTTGGAGTCAAAAATTTGGAAAATCTTTGAATATCAAGAAATATTTGGAATTTGGGTTCGAAAATCCATATAAAGTAGATGATATAGGTGGGTTTATTTTTGCCCCCAAACCGAAGAATTATTGTGAAGGAGGAGATACGAACAAACTTATGAGAGGCTGTCAGGAGGTTATCAAATATTCTAGTTTAGGGGAAATCGATTTGAACAGTATTAAACAAAATGGTAAATCAATGGATGATTTGTGTTATGAGCATAATATGAACGAAGTTGAGTGTGTCAGGATGTGTACAAATATGGATGGTATAGTTGACTATGCTGAGGATAATGGTTTTAAAGGTAACGTTGAGGAACTAACCGAGGAGATTAAAGATAGATTCAAACTTTCTTTTGTCTGTAGAAATTTCAAAAGGAATGGATGTGGTAAGGAAATCTCAAGTGATACTTCTATCTCTATTGGTGACGAGGAGTTCAAAGTTGTAAGAATCTGTAATGATGCTGGTTTGTGGAAGCGAGGAGATAATTTGAAGGAGAAAATTGAGCCTTGTCTCAAGTATTGTGGATGTTAAGTGGTTTATTATGGATGTTAGAACAGGATATATGTTGGCTGTCTCGGTAATTTTGTTACTCGTATCTTCCTTTGTAGTATGGACTATGATCCAGACTCCTGCCGAAAGGACTACGGAAAGGAGTTTCTATGAGCTTGCTAGGAAGATAAATCAAACCTGTAAGGGAGGCAAACCGACCAGCGTTATGGTTCATATGCCCCAGACATTTGAAACAGGGAAGTCCGGAGGCTTTGTCAATGGGGTTGTAAATATTTTTCAGAAAACACTTCCCGGCAACTATGGAGACCCCACATTTATGATTTACTACGAACATTTTCCAGAAGATCCCGGCCTTGGACCCAGTTTCACTTCTGCTGGGTGGAAAGAGGATTTACCGTGGACAAGGAATTTTAGAAATTATATACTAACTGCTGCTGCGTTTGAGCTGGGTGGAGAATTCCTAATGCCGGCGATATTGGGGGCAAGTCCTGTTAAAAGAGCTTTCAGTAAAATAGCTGATGTAACAGGAATTACCAAAGCTGGTAAGATTGCTAGAGGTACTTTGGATGAAATGACACCCGATATGGCGTCTTCTAATAGGTTGAGTAGGGGATTGTTCAATTTGGGAGTTGCTGCGACCACCAGAAATCACCCGAAGTTGGGTAGGTTTTTGAGATTATCTGCGTATACTACACATTTTGCCGACGCAGTTAGGGCAGGCCTTGTTAGGGGAGCAAGGAAGGCTGGGAGAAAACTGGATGATGTTGCCAATATTTATGCCGTTCCAAGAAAGACGAAGAAATATGCAGATCTTAACTACAAGTGGTTTTGGAGAAGTTCAGATGATATGGATGATGTTGCTTTCAGGAAGTTCATGGATGATGTTGACGATGTGGGTAGTGTTCAAGATCTTTTGAAGAAGGAGTTAAGTGAAATAGGAAGGATGCCTGACATACCGGATGGGGCAGTAGGGAGTGCCAACAAAGAAATTATTGATAGCATTTCGGAGCAAAGGATAGAGGTTTATGAGGCCGTTTTTAATAAGATGGAAAAAATGGGACTTGCAAATAGAATGGATGAGGGGGCTCTTTGGAAACTTACCGATACCGGTAGAAAAGTATTTGACCAAATAAAGGAGATGGCCAAGGAAGAGGGCTTAGGAACCTTCAAATATTCCGATTTTATAGTTAAAGAAGGGAGCGATGCAGCTATCAATAATTTGTTAAAGAAAGGATATAATTTACACAATCTGGTGAAGATGAGAGTTTTCAATTATTTTACAGAGAGATATGCCACATTTCTTTCTCAGAGTCTTAAGGACAGTTTGGGAAGGAGTATGTTAGAATTGGATGAGGTACAGAGAATAAAACTTATGAAGCAATTGTGGAACACGAATTTAGGTAGTAAAATGCCGGAAGATTTTCACCTAAGGTTCGGAAAAAGTATGAAGGAAAGTCTGGACGAATCTATTGACTCATTTTTCACCAGCCGTAAATTCGTCGGTGAAATGAGCGATGATATTCCGGCCAGCCAAGTTAACAGTTTTGACGAATTATCTAATATTTTTTCAGATAAATTGAGAAAAAGTGAATTTACAGATAACAGTGGATTTTTAAACGCCAAGGATGTCGTTGGAAACAAATATCACAAGCAGCTTCCCAATTTGGATTTAGATGAGGTTGATGCCGTGTATAAAATTGATCCTGATAATGTTCTGGAAGCTATAGATGATGAAGCAAGGAAGGAAATAGATGATTTGATAGACAACGGGCATATTCGGGAAGCAACAGTGAAAATGAGCCAGGAGTTCACCGAGAATGTGAAATTTGATATTCGTTACTCCAAATTTATGGACGATATCTCGCAATTTTTGATGAAAGGAAAGAGCTTTGTGGGAGTTCCAAAGAAGAGCACATTGGGTGTTCTGCTCTGGTTGGATGATAGTTTCAAAGATAGCAGTTTGAGGGCGGTGCCAAAGGAAGATTTCGTTGATATTGTTTCTGGGGAGGATAAGAGCTTGATAGCTTTGGCAAAGGAAAAATTTCCGG
>JBDGUQ010000090.1:2901-7536 GCA_042215785.1 Candidatus Aenigmatarchaeota archaeon | reverse complement strand
GAACTGGATCCGGTATCCTTTCGTTAATAGCTTCTAAAAACGCTTCACATGTCCTGGGTGTAGATATTAATGAAAGAGCAATAGAAGTTGCCAAATCAAACGCACATTACAATAAAGTAGAGAATGTTGATTTCAAAAAGAGTGATTTGTTTGAAGAAGTAGAGGAAAAATATGATGTTATTTTGTTCAACCCACCATACCTACCAGTGGAAGGGGAAGATAAAATATGGTCCGGAGGAAAGGACGGAAGACAAGTTATAGAAAGATTTACAAAAGACTTTAAAAAATATCTGAAAAAAAGTGGAAAGGTCTATATGTTAATATCTTCACTGACTGTAAAAAAAGAAGTAAAAGAATTATTCAGAAAAGTAGGAATGAGAACAAATATAATAGACGAGGAAAAGGTTCCATGGGAAGAATTGTATGTGTTGGAAATAAAAAAGTGAATTATCTATCTTCTCCTGACCCTTCTCTCTATGGATCTTAACCTGTTTTCTATGTCATCCAACCTATCCATAATTCTATCCATATCATTTCTATTTACATTATCACTGTGTCTATCAAAATTTTCGGTTGATCCCCTATTTAGATCGGGAAGTTTCCCCTTCCTGGGTTCTGAATCCGGCATTCTCGGTAAATTTCCTCTGCCCTTGTTAAAACTTCTGTTATTTGTCTTGGAGAGGTTTTGCTCATTGTTTGGCTCAAAATTATTGTTTTGATTCCGTTCTCGGGGAAGTGAATCAGGACTGCCACGATTACTTCTACTTGGAACACTGGTTTCATCGCGAGAATTATTTGGATTTCTCGGAGGCATCTCTCCTATATCTTCGATTCCACTCATATCGTATGTATCTCTAGAAGGCCTTTTACTTTCACTTTCGAGATAAAAATTCTTCTCGCCCGGCTTCTTTTTCTTTTTCTTGTCTTTTCCAAGCATTTTTTTGACAGTATTTGTAAATCCCATATAATCTCCATTTAAAATAAGAAGTCGTGAAATAAAAAAGTTTTAATTTTTTGCTTCAATTTCCTGAACTATGTATCTCGGCTTTTCTTGGCCAATATCCAATTTCAAAGTATTAACTTCGTAACCCTTTCTCCGAAAATAGACTTCTTCACCATGATCGCCATCTTTACCTCTCCATAATCCATATTTGTTCTCCAAATCAACACTTGTGAAAGACTGTCCTTTGATAGTATCTTCGGGACTATCCACCAATGCACAATCAATGGCACAGATTCCAGTATAGCCTAATCTCATCAAATCACCCAAAAAATATATAGAAATAACATATTTAAATGACGTACATACCATAAGTCATTTGTCGTTTTATTCTATACAAGAAAAACATTAAAATAACAATCACTTAATAATACTTGTGGACATATGGTCTTGGAAAAGGATGTAGATCCAGACAAGCAGTTGTCTTTTGAAAGTTCTCCAGACTTCCCTAGAAGCCTTTATTTTTCCATAGTGGATTTCCTAAGCAATAGAGGTTACGAAGTGAAAAAAGTAAAGGACTGGCTCGAAGTAAATCCAAATAGCGATTACCATCAGCAATTGATCCAGAAAAGACAATCACTGGAACAAAATATAGGCAGGATTTTACCGAATATTTCCGACATGAGAAAACAGAAAGAATTGATAAAGCACGATTTGAGGAGGTTGGAAGAGGTCCAGGAACATTTCAAAGAGGACGACGAACATGTTTTAAAATCGGATTTTGTGGATTTGGTGGACAGACAAACCGAACAGCTTTCCCTTATCAATATGGCAACATCTGGAAAATTTCCCACAATAGTTGTTGATTTTTATAAAGTAGAAAATGAAGATGATATCGAAGATCTGGACGTGTCCGCAACTGAAAGGGGAATACTGAAGAAAAAGTTAAGGTTGTTTAACTTTTGGAAAGATAGGTACGGAAGTGAAATAGAAGAAAAGGTCAAGATGCTCAGAAAGGAATATAATAGCAGGAAAGCTTCTCTCGAGAATTATAAGGAAAGCCTTAAGCCATATCTGAAGGCTATACATAAGATCAAATCGGGCGGAGAAGATTACTCTGGTATAAACGATCCTGCTTTTGTTGAAGGTTATGCAACTTCCGTTGCAGGCGTTGAAATAGTTGGTTGGAGGGGAATATCCGCCGAGAAAACACACAAATATCTTTCTGACCAACCTGAGAAAAAATATCCATTCTATAGTTTCATTCGTGTAAAATTCACTAGATACAGAACGCAAACTAAGAGGGAAAAGGAAAATATGAAGATAGAAATACAGGGTGAATTGAAAAATAGAGATGAAATAGAAGAGATAAAAGATGAAATAAAACAGAGAGAAAAAAACCTCTGGGAAGAAATCGAAGCATTTCAAGGAGAGGTATTAATGGAAGATGAAGAAGAGGAGAAAGGTGAAGAAGAAAATTATGCCGAAAAAATGAAGGGAAGAATAATTGATTATGGAAGATTACTGACGGGAAAAAGAAAGGAGGGTGAGTTCTATCTGCCAGAAGGCGCAAAAGGTCCCTTAGAAGATATTGTGGATGATGAAAAGGACGATTTATACGATTTCATAAAAAATAAGATAGGAGCAGTTAATTAAAGGTGCTCTCGTGGGAATAAGAAAATTGATAAGGGAATTCTTTGGAGTTTCGAAAGAGAAACCGGAAGATAAGTATACAGTGGGAGTCTCTCTTGGTCCCAAATACGGAGACCGGGTATCACAAAAACTTGGACGGGGTTCTGGTATAGGTGTCAATTTCTTCGAACCTTACCTAACTTCTCCACGCTCCATGACATCCAAAGAGGTAGATAGAATAAAACATGCAATGAAAAGTTTTGGTGTTCATCTTTCTTTTCATGATGGAACACAGGCTAAGATATGTAGTGCGGACAAAAGGATGAGAGAAATGGTACATGACGATATGATGGATTACATAGATAAGGTCAGCAATGTGAATGGTGAATGGATACTATTTCATTCTTCCGAACAGGTAAGGCCCAGATATAGACAGGGAAGTGAGATGGAAATGAGACGTGTGGATCTTGTAGATGAGAAAGGGAACAAAATAAAAGAAGAAAAACTGGATCCGGAAAAAAACCCCGAAACTAGAAAGTGGTTTGAAGATGAATACGGTGACAGAATAATTTCACAGAGTACATTAAGGGAAGCAAGGGTAGAAATATTGGATGAAGGAAATTATTCCAAAGAAGAAAAGAGAGATATATTGGCAGGTAATGGCAGTGAAGAGGCCCAAAAGAAAATTGTGGGGAGAGCACTGGAAAAGGCTTTAGAATCTTGGAATTGTCAAGGACCTGAAATGATGGCTTACGAGATAATGGCTCGCTGGATGTACCACAACAACGATTACCTGTGGCAGAAGATCTGTGATGGAAAACATCCCGATGATGTGGATGAAATGAAACATGATGCCGCTGTTTCTGGAAAATATCTTCAAGGACAGATAGAAGATGCCTTAGACAGGGCAAAGGAAAAAGATGTTAAAATATTAATAGAAAATGGACATGGTTCCCCGAGAATAATACATTACATGAGACTTGTAAGGCCTGAAAATGTCTACTACGTTATAAAGAGTATAAATGACCCATATGTAAGGATGTGTGTAGACTTCGAGCACATAACTATAGGTTGGGATCCTTTGGATGTGCTCGATAATTGTCCTGGAGATTTCGGTGAATACGTGGAATCGCTGCATTTATCCAAACCTACTCCGGAACATGAACACATGCCCATAGAAAGGGGCAATGTTTTTGTTTATGAACTTCTATGGAAAATGAAAGAACTCGGTTTCAGGGAAGGAACACTGATATTTGAGCCTGGTGGTCAAGAAACGGGTGAAAGAATTCAAGATACTGTATACTCAATGAGAGAGATGGTAAAGTATTTGAGCAGGGATGTTTCCCCAGACGAACTACCGGAAGAATATTTTGGCCTGACGGATCAGGAAATGGTACACGAAAGGAGGATAATAGAAACTCACACCTTTGACCCACTAAAGGGATTATTACATTCTCCAGAATTAACCGATACATTCTTCGGAAGTGAAATGGCCAGAAGGGGTAGGAGGGAATTGGAAAAGTGGGGCAAAGAAGAGTACAGATAAACATGTTGATGGTGCATATAACTTTTGCTAATATAGCTTCAGGTTTCGATAAACATGGTTGCGAGATGGTATCGTTATTGAAAAAACAAGAAAAATATCTCGAAGAAAATAAGATGTCAGAAATCTACATTTTTAGTTCATTGATATCTATTTTCAATAACAATAATTTTTATACATAATAAAATTAAAAACAAATTAAATAAGGATTACTTAAATATACGCTATTAATAACAAAAACAGGTAATATAAATGCCAAAAGAAGATTTCAATGTAACACCTTATGAAGTCTCAGGTGAAGTAGACTACGGGAGACTTATCAAAAAATTCGGTGTTTCCAAATTAACGGATCAGTTAAAGGAAAGGATAAAGAAAATTAGTGGAGAAGACCATTTTCTACTCAGGAGAAAGGTTTTCTTCGCTCACAGGGATTTGAAATGGTTACTAGATGAATATGAAAAGGGCAATAAATTCTTCTTGTATACAGGTAGAGCACCATCCGGACCTATAACATTAGGAC
>JBDGUQ010000090.1:0-2891 GCA_042215785.1 Candidatus Aenigmatarchaeota archaeon | reverse complement strand
GGCACCGTCGGGGCCCATAACGCTCGGGCACCTTTTGCCGTGGATCCTATGCAAATGGATTCAAGACAAGTTCGATGTCGAAATGTGGTTCCATTTTCCGGACGAAGAAAAGTTCCTTTTCAAAAAAGATCTGGAATTGGAGGACACGCAAAAATATCTCAGAGACAATATGAAAGATGTTATAGCGTTGGGTTTTGATCCCGAAAAAACGCATTTCCTGATAGATACTGTTCATTCAGATATAATGTACAAGGAAGCGTGTAAGGTAGCTAAGAGAATAACTTTTTCCACAGTCAAGTCAAGTTTTGGATTTACCGATAGTACAAACATAGGTTCAGCTTTTTACACTTCAATGCAAGCTGTTCCAACTTTCCTACCGTCCAAATTAAAAGGAAAAAAGATGCCGTGTTTAATACCGTTGGGTGTTGATCAAGATATACATTTCAGGATTTCTAGAGATGTTCTTCCTAAATTGGGATATTACAAACCAGCTATAATGCATTCGGTCTTCTTACCGCCCCTAACAGGTAAAGGAGGGAAAATGTCTGCTTCCAAAAAATCCACGGCTATATATACAACGGATTCGGTGAAGACTGTCAAGAAAAAAATAAATAAATACGCATATTCGGGTGGACGGGCAACACTTGAAGAACACAGAAAAAGGGGAGGTAACACGGATGAAGATGTTCCATATCAATACTTGAAGATGTTTTTCGAAAGAGATGATAAAAAATTAGAAAAAATAAAAAACGAATACGAATCCGGAGATATGTTGACAGGTGAAATAAAGCATGTATTGATAGAAAAAGTAAACAATTTCTTGTCCAATCATCAAAAAAAGCGTGCAGATGCTGAGGATAAATTTGACGACTTTATATACGGAAATAAGACTTCAAAAGATATCTCTGACTGAAAAATAATCAAATAGTGACTCGTAGGTAACACAGTTCAATTTAAAAATATAGGAATTAAATCTTTACCATATTGTTTTATTTTTGTTCTTTTAACCACAACATTTAAATAGTAGAAAGTGTAATTATTAGTTAGTGATTAAAAGTAGATACTCAATGGTTAATCATAGGTTACCAAATAAAAAATAGATTTGGAGTGAGATTATATGGGTAAAAATTTTAAAGATAAGTTGAATTCTAAAAACAGAACTGGTTTGGGCAGCAAAAGCCCAAGTAGAGGTCTTACAAACAGAAAGAATAAAAGACCTGGATTGTCGAAAAATAAGAAAATAAAAAAATCCACAGGAACTAAGGTAAGAGATTTCCAGAAAAAAAGGAGAGCTGACCTAATCAAAAAATTCAGCGAGAAAATACTAGATAAATACGGTAAATGGATAAAAAGTATCGTTGCTTGGGGATCCGTGGTTAGAGATGAATTTACAGGAGAAAGTGATATCGATGTAGTTGTTATAGTAGATGATACGAGAGAAGAACTGGACAAGAAAATGAGGAACAAAATAGATAAATTCATAAAGAAAAGTGCGAAAGACGTAGATGAAAAATTGTCCCCACAGCCAGTGTGGACCATAACGGAATTCTGGGACATGTCTAGAACACTTTCGCCTCTGGCATATACATTACTCAAAGATGGGGTCCCTGTTTACGACACCGGATTCTTTGCTCCAATAAAAAGGTTGTTAAGCATGGGGAAAATCCCGGCATCGAAAGAAGCTGTTGAGAAGAGGATGAAAAAAGTTCCAAAGAGACTCAATAGAGCAAAACATTCCAAACTCTACATGATAGCCGAGGATCTTTATTACGCAATGTTGGATTCCACGCAAGCTGTTCTTATGTTCTTGGGTAGGGGTCCACCAGATCCAAATAATGCAGGAGAAGTGGCTAGAAAATATTTAGTTGAGAAGGATCTACTTGAAGAAAAGTACGTTGACTGGCTGGAAGATGTTATAGAATTCAGGAAAGAAGTGGAACACAGAAATATATCCTCAATAAAGGGGGAGGAAGTTGATAAATATATAGAAAAGGCTGAAGATTATGT
Organism: Candidatus Aenigmatarchaeota archaeon; assembly: GCA_042215785.1. Taxonomy (GTDB): domain Archaea; phylum Aenigmatarchaeota; class Aenigmatarchaeia; order PWEA01; family JBDGUQ01; genus JBDGUQ01. The sequence continues at coordinate 884 of JBDGUQ010000090.1, read as the reverse complement.
AGAAGAGATGCAAAAGCTTTTGAAGAGACTTGAATTACAGAAGAAGGCAAGCTCCATACAGAAAAATTACAAAGTGATGGTAAGGGCAAGTATAGCTGCACTAAAAGCTGTTGATAAATTGCCTGAAGATCCCAAGGAACTACCCAAAGCTTTCAAAAAGGAATTGATAGACGACGATGTCCTGAATCCTGTATACGAAAACGTTTTCGGCAAAGTTTTGAAATACAAGAAAAAACTAAACGATAAAGATATCGACGATATATCAGAGAGAGATATAAATTCAACGAGGGAATACGTTAGAAGGTTTGTAGGTGAAGTCAGGAAACTTCTCAAAGAAAAAGATGTTTCAATGGAAAAAATGAAGGAGCTCTCTCCAAACTTGTCCAAAAACAAAAAGGTTTTGGAAAAGGATGTGGAAAGTGTAAAAACGGAAGAAGGAAAATACAGGTGTGACGAATGTGGGAAGGAATTCAAAAGTGAGAGAGGACTGAAAATACACAAAGGAAAAGTCCATTAATTTTATTTTGCAAAAATGTGTGGTGGGTGGTTATTATGAATAGAAAAAAGATCTTGAAAGAACTAAATGAAAATCTGGAAAATTTGAATAGAAATTTGGAAAGATGGTAATTAAGATGTCCGACGAATTAAAAAATTATAAAGCAAAATTGGACGATTTAAAGGAAGAATTGGACGAATTCAAAGAATATTGTCCATTTCTACATCCTGTAATCATCCAACCGGAGAAAACAAAAGAAAAAAATTGTAGAATGGCAACGGAAGCAGCTAAGAAAATAGTTGACACTACAACAGACTTGAATTACATACATGAAAATAAAGGCATTGAAAATGAAATAAATGAAGAATTTAATGATTCATTGCCAAAA
>JBDGUQ010000171.1:5817-7731 GCA_042215785.1 Candidatus Aenigmatarchaeota archaeon | reverse complement strand
AATTGGAGGAATAGTGTTTTTAATCTTTATGTTCAATTAATATTTTAGAGGTGTTTTAGATGGGTAAAGTTCAGATTGATGATCAGATTTTAAGCAAGATTGAGGAAAGGGCCGAGGAGAAGGGCTTTGATTCTGTTGACAAATATGTAGAAGGTCTTTTGAAGAATGTGGTCAAGAAGATGGATAAAGGAAAGAAAAAACGGAAGAATCAGAAGGACGAAGACAAGGTCAAGGACAGATTGAGAAGCCTTGGATATCTTGAATAATTTAACTTTGAGTTTTAGAAACCCAGGTTATCTGTAGGCCTTCTTTCTATGAAGAACCGTGGTGAATTTTATTTCATTTTTTGATATATCGAAGAAGGCCCTATATTTACCTATTCTAAGTCTCCATGTTCTGCCATCGGCTATAAACTTCGTGTTATTGTGTTGTCTGGGATCTATTCCATAATCATTTATCTGTTTCCCAAATTCCTCAAGTTTCTCTAAGATCCTTTCCTTGATGGAATTGTCAAGTTCTTCCAATCTTTCCTTAAATCTCTCCGTGTAGGTGAGATTATAGGAGCTCATCGAGAGACCTGCCCTCCTGTTCCCTACTCTCTTCTATATCCTCTTTTGCCTGACGGGAAAGTTCCTTCTGTTTCACATTTCTCACCAAAGACCTTAAAAACTCCCCTCTCGAGGTGAAATTCCCTCTTTCAACTGCTCTATCTATTTCATCAATCATATCTTTTTTTGCCTTAAAACTTACGACCTTTGACATAGTATTATATGGTATTATATAGTTTAAATATTTAATCCTTGTAATTTAGATACAGTACCAAGAGAAGGGATTGATTATAAAAGTAATCATATGATAAAAAACCAATTAAATATTTATATTTGTGTCCAGTGTTAATTTTTGAAGTGGTAGTATGATAGAACTGGAAGAGGTTGATGATGTTGTTTTGGTAGGAGGTCATCCGCGAAGTGGAACCTCTCTTGCATGTTCTCTAGTGGAATCTGCTGGAGTTAATTTTAAGAAGGAGATGGGCAGCGACGCATACAACAGGGGAGGATACTACGAGATGAAGGATGCTAAAGAGCTGTCGAGTCACATTCTGAAGAAGGGAATGACAGAAGAAAATACCAAAAGGTTGAATAAAATTGCCAAAAAATTGAAGGAAATGGAGGCCCCACGAGGTTTGAAGCTGGTTCACTTACCCGCAATTTACTATTTCAATCAGATCTTCAATGATCCCAAGATGGTCTTTATCTATCGAGATCCACGAGAGGTTAAGTCAAGTATGTTCCGAAGGGGTTTTAGCGAGTTCCCCATAGCCTGGGCAAAGAACAATAACGCTTTACTGTCTCTCTATCAAAATTATGAGAACTCAATAATATTCTCATATGAGGACGCGCTGAAGAAGAAGGATACATTGAAGGATAAATTCCAAAGAATAGGATTAGATGTTGATTTCTCCGTGGTAGAGAGAGATTGGAGGACGCAGGAAACCCCAAAATTAGGACTTTCGCAGAAGGAGGAGGAAGTCTATGATATCCTGAAGGAAATGAATGGTTGAATATAATGACATGATTTTCAAAATATTTATTTCAATTCTCTCCGAGGAAGGTCAGGTATTAAGCTCATTATTTCCCAATCTTCCCTCCCTTCCATGAGTAATTTTAAACTTTCCTTCAACATTTCATCTCTATTTTCATACTCTATATTTTCCTTTATGCCGGGTACCCTCTTTGCCAGTATATTTCTTTTATCTTCATTTTCTAACATTGAATTTATTTTTTCCCTTTCCTTCATATTTTCAATTCTAATTTCTTCCAAATTTTCTTTTAAATTTTTGATATTTTCATTGATATTTTCAGGATGTCTTAAAACACGGTAGGGAATAGACAAGCTTGGACCCTCTTCCATATT
>JBDGUQ010000171.1:0-5807 GCA_042215785.1 Candidatus Aenigmatarchaeota archaeon | reverse complement strand
ATATTGAGATTTAATCGACTTGGTCCATATGCAGATTCAAACTTACGGAGAAACATCATATCTGGGTACATTGGCGAGTTTTTATCTGAAATGTATTTGTACCTCTCTATATCCAGAGGAATATATCTGTTGATCATGGATTCCTTTATGTAACTGGTTGTTCCCGGATTGCAATTTAAACCATTATTTTCATTTAGTAAACTATAAATCAATATAGAAAGTCCATGAGCAGCAATAGGTATTGTAAGAGGACTTCGATATAAGAAATCACTGAAACTTTCGTAATCTTGCTCGGTGGTTCCACTTTTTTTATTTTCTTCATAAATTTCTTCGATATATGTATCTTTAAATGGGCCTTCCCCCGACCAGTTAAAGTAGGCTTCTGATTTGGGATCTGCCTCATCTGTTCCGGTTACCTTGGAAAGGGCATTAATAAGCAATCTAGTAATTGAATCCTTCCTCATACCCTTTAATTCATCGTAATTTTTCTTTTCAACGATTTCATCTAATTCTGAATCACGAAATATATCATCCCCATAAACTAAATCATTGATTAATTTTCCATTGGTATCCTTTCCAGTCAGATAATTATATATAGAATTTTTATAAAGTTCCTGTGTATCGGGATGTTCTCTGGTACCATAGAAATTAGTTGACACTATGCCACCCTCTCCCAAAAGTTCCCTATACCCTATAGATGATAATCCTGATATTTTAGAAGGGGTTGCACTGCCCATAAAATCAAGAGAGATTATGTCAAAGGTTTCATCGGTTTCCTCAAGGAATTCAAAAATATCTTCCTGATATAGGTTAATGTCCGGAGCCCTTTCCTTCAGAGATTCAAAATTTTCTTCGTCGGACTCAACTCCGTGAATATTCTCAGGAGGAATTCCCATTCGATCATAAACTTCATAGATTTCAAGGGCATCTGAACCAGGCAGACAGAGAACGTTGAGATATTCTGGATCCTTGGAACCATAAATTTTGTCTATAAAGGTCCCCATTTTATATCTCCAGATCTTCTTTGCTTCTCCCCTCCATTCTTCTCCTTTCATCCATCTCACCAATTATTTCTAATATGTTACTAATAAATAGTAATAAATTATTTATATTTTTGCATAATCTTCCCAACTTTTTTAAAACTAACATCCCTATATTATCCCATGACAAAGAGAACCAATATTAAGATACCCAAGAATCTCTATGATAGAGTTCAAGAGTTGATAGATGATACGGGATTTAATTCCGTAACAGAATTTATCAAGTTCGTTCTGAGAGATATCGTTGCCCAGGGTAAATTCGAAGGTCCCGAGGAGCTGAATGAAGATATGGAGATTGTAAGAAAGAGACTGGAGAAGTTGGGATATTTGGATAGGGAATGAGGTGTTTTGATGATACGACCGCATGGAGGTAGACTGGTTAATCAAATTGTTAAGGGTAGTAAGAGGGAAAGGTTATTGGAAGAATCAAGAGAGGTCTTCCAAATTGATATTGACGGGGAACTTTTACAGGAAGTGAAGAATCTAGCGATGGGAAGATACAGTCCCCTGAAAGGTTTCCAGAATCAAAATAATTTTCTCAAGATTGTGAGGGATATGAGGACAGAGGGGGGCGAAGCCTGGACCATTCCGATAGTTCTGGATGTTGATGAGGATACCTCGAAGAATTTTGATTCTGGTGATAGTATAGCATTATTCTATAATGGAAGTCCCGTTGCCATGGTGGATGTTGAGGAGAAGTATGGTTTTGATAGGGAAGAGGTTATAGAAAATTTATATGGAACTACGGATAGCGACCATCCGGGAGTCCGGATATATCGTAACAAGGGAGATGTTCTAATAGGTGGAGAGATACATTATTTACATGATATGGATCATGAGAATGGTAGGAACAGCAGGTATGATCTAACTCCCCGAGAAACTCGAGTCCTCTTTAAGGAGAGGGGATGGGATACGGTAGTTGGTTTTCAGACCCGAAATGCTCCCCACAGGGGACATGAATACCTACAGAAGAATATTTTGGAGAATGTTGACGGCATATTAATACATCCCAAGATAGGCAGGAAGAAGGTTGGTGATTATAGGGATGAGGTTATTATAGAAGCATATAGGGAACTGATGAAGGAGTACTATCTGAAGGATAACGCCGCTTTGGGCACTCTGCCTACAAAGATGAGATATATGGGCCCCAGGGAAGCAGTTTTCGATATATTGATACGAAAAAATCAGGGATGCACACATTTTATCGTTGGAAGGGATCATGCGGGAGTTGGTGACTATTATGGTGAATTTGAGGCGCAGGAAATCTTCGATGAGTTTCCCGATATAGATATTGAACCGATGTTTTATGATTACGCCTTTTACTGCAAGAAGTGTCAGGGAATGGTTAGCGATCACACATGTCCACATGGCTCCGAGGAAAGGATGGCTCCCAGCGGAACCAAAATCAGGGGAATGATTGGGGAGGGAAGGGTTCCACCCCAGGAACTTATGAGACCTGAAGTTGCCAGGAAGATAATGGAATTTGACCAGCCCTTTGTTAGGGAGGAAGATCTGGAAGGAGGTGATGAAAGATGAGCTTTACACTATGGTTTACAGGATTACCCAGCTCGGGTAAAAGTACGGTTGCGAAGAGGGTTGAGAATGAATTAGCTTCGAAGGGAATTAAAATACATAATATGGACGGAGATGATATAAGAGCTAAATTGCATCCCAATCTGGGATTCACGAAAGAAGATAGGGGAACCAATAACAAGAGGATAGCCTTCATCTGTGATCTGTTAAATCATAATGGCGTTTCCTCCATCGTAGCTGCCATATCACCCTTTGAGGAGTATAGAAAATATGCGGAGGAGATGATAGATAACTTCTTCCTGATTTACGTGGAATGTTCCGTTGAGGAATGTAAGCGGCGAGACCCCAAGAATTTATATCAGAAGGCGGAAGAGGGCAAGATAGAGAACTTTACGGGAGTTAATCATCCCTATGAAGAACCAAAGGATCCCGATGTTAGGGTTAATACGGAGGAATTGAGTGTGGGGGAAGCAAAGGAAAAGGTTATGGATAAGCTTAGAGAAACGGGGTTCTTGGATGAAGAGAGGGATGAATATACAGGTTTGACGGAAGAGGAGGAAGAGGAAACTAGGGAAAGGTTGCGGAATCTCGGTTATCTAGAATAAATAATGTTATCTATTTTTTTACTATTTTCAATTTTCATCTTCCAATTTACTCTTTAATATTTCTTCAAGTTTCTTGATTATCTTTTCAATCTCATATTCATTCCTTTCAAGATAATTCTTTCTAATTGTGAATCCTTCATAATTTATCCTATTTCTATATTTCCTTATTTGTTGCAATAGCTTTCTTTTGGACTCACTAAATCCATATTCCTTACAGATCCAATTTATTAATTTTTTGTGGGCCCCCTTACCCTCACTTTTGAGTCCTTCAATTGATGATATTGCTTCCATTAATTGTTTTATGACTGTATAATAATCTCTAAGAACCTGTGTAGGAAAGTTACTTTTGTTGGTTTCCTCTATTCTTGAAAGTATTTTTTTACTCATTTTAAAAAGTGCTTTGGATTTTTCTCTGTCAGGTCTAACCTCTCTCATTCAAACACCTTTAGAAATCCATAGAGTATAATACCGTTAATTATATTGTTTTTTAATTCTTTTGGATAATCTTCAAAATCGCTTTTTGTATGTATTTCTATGCTTCTATTCAATTTATTTTCAAAATTAGATAAATCCAATTCTTTACCAGAAGCCTGTACAAACAGATCTACATCACTATCTTCTATATCTTCACCATAAATTCCGGAACCGAAAAGTATTACACAGTTCGGCTGGAATTCCGATACTATGAAATCCAGAAGTCCGGAAGATTTTAAACGATTTATCAGATCAAGTCTTTTTTTGAACTTGAACTCTTCACTATCCTTGGCCATGTATTTGGGAAAGACCCTTTCTCCCTTCCTTTCCCTTTTAACCTGTATTATCTCTTCCCTTTCAAGTTTTTTCAAATGTCCTTTAACGGATGTATGTGATAGTCCTGTTTTTTTGCAAATTTCCTTTAAATTATGTTCAGTTGAAGGTTCATCAAAAAATACTTTAGCTATTTCCCATGTATTACAATTTTGTAACATATATTACATTTTTGTAACATATAATATAAAAAAGTTGTGTATTGGTCAGGAGAGTCACTAATTGCCTTCATCGTTGGACCTGGGATAAATTTTGTTAAAATGACCCTTTACTATATACATGAAAGGGTATGGAAGAAAACCGATTGGGACAGAGAAAAGTAATAATTTAAAATTTATTTGCCTCTAAACATTTTCAAAGGATGCAAGGTGTTAATTAATTGTATTTTTCAGTAACAAATGTAGAGTAAATAATACTTATTTTGTAGTGCAAGAATTCATCAGTCGTCAAGCATCTTCATAGTTTCGATAAATTCCTCATCTTCCCATAACTTATCCTCTATGTTAGAAAAACATTCATTAATCTCTTCTTTGATTTTTTCTTTTTCCTGCGTCTTGACTTTTTCCTCTTGTTCCTTTCCCTCTTCTTGATTTTCTCGCTTGCAAGTAATTTTAGAGTTTCCCTTTTATCCTCTATACTTTCGTCTAACCCTTCCATTATTATTCTGTTTATTTCTTCTGTTCTGTCCTTTCCTTGAGCCATTTAACCACCTCGTTGAATGTTTTGTTATCTCGAGCAATCTCATTTATAAATTCCTGTATTTCTTCGGGGTTCGCTTCAAGTTTTATTCTATAATAGTCTAAAAGTTCTGATCCACACAGAAACGCAGTCCTTTTATTTCCATCCAGAAAGGGATGACTTTTAATTATTTGTATAATAAGCCTTGCTACTTTTTTGTAAATTCCTTTGGTTGTTTTCACTGCCGAAGAGATATAATCTATTGATGAGGGATTTATAATTCCCTCTTCTCCCCCAAATTGTTCGACAACCTTTTTGTTTGCATTTTTTATGGTTTCTGGTAAAATCGTTTGTACTTTCAAAATACTGCCTTTACTTTCTATCCTTTCTTTCAGATTTTTAAAGTCCTTTATAATTTTGTCTTTATCCCTATGTTTTTCTCTCGTGAAAGACTTTCTACCAACAAGATTTGCTAATTCAACACTTATAGGACCTATATATATGGATTTTACCCTATCCCCTTCTCTTTTTGTTATATAAGCGTAAGGACCATACTCATCCACATATTTGATATAAACCATTTTGTCACAATTAATATATGTAGAGTAACTTATTTATATTTTGTAGTGCAAGTAATTTATTTATTTGAAAATCTATAAAGTTTTATGCACTTGTTTATATTACTAAACAAAATTCAGTTGGTGGTTTGATGGATGAGAAGGTCGTTGCAGTATCTGGTGGTTTTGATCCCGTTCATATAGGACATCTTGATTTATTGAGGGATGCGAAGAGTTTAGGTGACAGACTTGTGGTTATCCTGAATAATGATAACTGGCTGAGAGACAAAAAGGGCTATGCGTTTATGGATGAAAAGGAAAAGAAGGAAATTTTGGAGGAATTCGAATGCGTGGATGAGGTTGTGATAACCCAACATGGCGAGGAAGTTAAAGATCCTTCGGTATGCGAAGCCCTGAAGAGGGTTAGACCAGACGTTTTTGCCAATGGGGGAGACAGGAAGGAACATAACGTTCCCGAGTATGATCTATGTGAAAGGTTGGGTATAGAGATGGTATTCAATGTTGGAGGGGGGAAGAAGCAGAGCTCTTCCGAATTGGTTAAGAACGCACGAAAGAGAGGTATGAAA
>JBDGUQ010000024.1:0-7785 GCA_042215785.1 Candidatus Aenigmatarchaeota archaeon | reverse complement strand
TCCGATGTGGGCCTTATGGCAAGTCTTTCCTCCAATTTGGAGTTTCCGGTTTCCGTGACCCAGGCAACCTCAGGAGTAAACCCTTCAAAATGTTCGGCTTCCTGTTCCAATAATTTTTCTGGTATGAATAGAGGAAAATATACGTTCTCAATTCCAATCTTCTTGAACCTTCTATCAACTTCATTCTTTACGTTTTCCCACAGAGAATATGCTAAGGGTCTGAAAATCATACACCCACTCACATCTGAATAGTCCATCAAACCCGACTTTTTTATTATCTCAACATACCAATCCGAAAAATTTTCCTCTTTCTTTGTTGTTACCCCTAACTCTTTGCTCATCTATTAGCACCTTTATTAAAGAAGTTGATTATAAATATTTAAAATACACGCTTAAATTTCTGGGACATCATGTTTAAAGTAGATCCTAAATTAATCCAAGGTGTTTCAATGGCTACAATTTCGATAATTTCTGACTTTCACTTCGGGTACGGAACAAACACGGAAAGAGAGGAAGATCCTTTCATAGCAGCAAGAGAAGCTTTCGAAAAGGCGAAGAACTCCGACCTAATAATTTTACCTGGTGATATTTTTGATAGTAAAATACCCAAACCAGAGGTATGGGCAAAGAGCATGAAAATCCTGAACAGGGGGAAAAATCAGAGACATGGCAAAAACTGTGAAATATTGAAATTAAAGGGAAAGGACATGGAAGACATTTCGGAACAAAACACGGTTGGAATACCCATGGTAGCCATACATGGAACACACGAAAGAAGGGGAGAAGGCTTAATAAATCCTGTTGAGGGTCTCGAACATGCAGGTTTCCTCATACACCTTCACTGTCAATCAATACTACTCAAAGTAGATGGGAACAGGATAGGTATACATGGAATGAGTGGAGTTCCCGAAAAGTATGCGAAGGAAGTTCTTATGGAATGGAACCCGGAACCATTCGAAAATGCCTACAATATATTTATGTTGCACCAAAGCATAGAACCTTATATATATTCTCCAAACAACCCACCATCACTGAAACTGGAAGATCTTCCGGATGGATTCGACCTCTATGTATCAGGCCACATACACTGGAAGGATAAAACAGAGGTCAACGGAAAGCCATTCATAATACCTGGATCAACAATAACTACCCAAATAAAAAAACTTGAATCTAAATATAGTAAGGGTTTCTGGAAGATAGAAGATCAGAAAAACATAGGATTTGTGGAACTGGAAACACCGAGAAAGTCATATAATAGAAGCATTGAACTTAAGGGAGAGGGCCTATCGGAAATAGAAGATCTAATTGGGAAGGAATTAAAAGATATAATGAAAGAAAAACATGAGAAAAAGCCACTGATAAGAATAAATATAGAGGGAAAAATGGCAAAGGGATTGACTAAATCTGATCTGGACGTGAAAAAGATGAAAAAACCTTTCAAAGACAAAGGTATAATAACAATTGGTAAAAAACTACAGAGATCCAGAAAGGAGAAAAATGTAGAAGAGTTAAGGGATATAAGGGATGAAAAAATAAGTGTGGATGAGTTGGGGATGAAAATATTGAGGGAAAATCTCGAGGGAAATAATTCTAACTTCAATTACGACGATGTCCTTCAATCACTTGTAGACGGAGACCTTGAAACCGTCTTAAACACACTTCTATCCAAAGAGATAAAAGAAAATAAAAAAACTATCAAGGAAGATAGTAACCTAGATAGATGGTTAAAAAACTAATACGATCGACTACATCTGCCGATCATACATAAAAATAGGGATCGACCACCAAAACAATTAAATTAGTGTCCATCAATAAATTATAAAAATAATACAAATAAAGAAAGAAAACTGGTGATAAATATATGTTATACGAAAATCAAGACGTTGCCGTGTTTGTAGACGTTCAGAACATGTACTATTCGGCAAAGAATTTATTTAACGGAAAAGTGAATTATTCGAACCTATTAAAAGATGCAATAAATGGAAGACATCTGATAAGGGCTCTGGCTTACGTTATAAAGGCAGATACCCCAGATGAGTCGAATTTTTTTGATGCATTGGAAAATATAGGATACGAAGTGAAAGTCAAGGAACTCAAGCAATACTACAGTGGTGCAAAGAAGGGAGACTGGGACATGGGAATGGCTATAGATGCTTTGAAGATTGCTCCGAAGATAGATGTTGCAGTTTTGGTAACTGGTGATGGAGATTTCAAAGCTCTGGTAGAACATCTACAGGCACAAGGTGTAAAGGTCGAGGTAATGTCCTTCGGAAAGAGTACTGCAAAGGAACTTAAAGAAGAAGTGAATTACTTCAAGGACCTGAACGATCAGAAAGACAGATACACTATATAGAAAGAAATTCATACGAATTCTTGAATGTTGAAGTGAATCAAAGCTTTTAGTCTTTAGTATAGAATAAAATTATAGGGTGAACCATGATAAGGAAGGTTAAGCTAAAGAACTGGAGATCTCACCGAGAAACTGAACTGGAGTTCTCCGAAGGAACTAATGCAATAATAGGTCTGATGGGAACGGGGAAGAGTTCAATACTAAGCGCAATTTCATTTGCGCTATTTGGAACATTTCCGTCACATAAAAGCAGGGAAGTTAAACTAGACGAACTAATAATGAGGAAACCCCAGAAAAAGGACGAGTCAACAGTAGTTGTCAAATTCGATTTGGAAGAAGACAAATATGAAGTGAAAAGAACCATAGAAAGGAATAAAGGTACAACTGTAGCCGAGATAAGGAAGAATGGTAAATTGTTGGATACCGGAACGACCAGAACCACAGAACTCGTGGAAAAATACCTAAAAGTAGATTACGAACTATTTTCAAAGGCTATTTATTCTGAACAAAATGGGTTGCACTATTTTCTAGAGATCCCAAAAGGACAGCGGATGGAAAAAATAGACAAACTCCTAAAAATAGATAGGTTCGAAAAGGCACGAAGTAACACGACAACAGTGATAAATAGAATGAAGGACAGGGCAGAAGACAAGAAGGGCATGTTAGAAGATATGGAAGAAAGGGAAGAATTCGGTAAGATGGAAGAACTGAAAAAGGAAATAGAAAATATACAAGAAGATAAAGAAAACATCAAAGAAAATCTGAGAAAAATAAAAAAAGGAATGGAAGAACTCAAAAAGAGGGAAAAAAATATCAAAGAAAGACGGGATGAAGTAGAGGAACTCAAGAAAAATAAGAATAAAGTAGAAGGTAAAATATCTAATCTGGAAGAGGAAATAGAAAATTCGGAAGAGAAGTTTGAAGATATAGAAACCGACAATATAGAAGATAAGTTAGAAGAAAGGAATGAGGAAAGGGAAGAACTGGAAGAGGAAATAGAACAGAAGGATAAAGAAAGGGATAAAGTACATAAAAATATACAGAAAATCAAGGCAAGTATTCAGAACCTGCAAAATAGAATAGAAAAGTTGAAAGGTGTTGAAGGCAAGTGTCCCATATGTGACAACGAGTTAACAGAAAAACACAGGAGAAACTTGCTAGAAAAACGTTACGAAAAGATGGAATCTCTGGAAAAGAAGATACCGAAATACAAGAAACAGGAGGAAGATTTGGAAGAGGAAATCAAAGGATACAAAAAAAGTAGAAAAGAGGTCAAAGAAAAAAGTAGAAAATTGGAAAAAATGATGGAAGAAAGGGAAGAATTAGAAGATAAAAAGAAGAGATTAGAAGCCTTCAAGAAGAAGTTGGGAAAACAAAAGGAAAAGTTAGAGGAAATAATGGAAGAATACAGTAACGAAAAATACGATGCTATCCAAAAAAAATTGAGAAATCTTTCGAGCAAAAAAAGCCAGTATGAGAGTGATCTGAAGAACAAGAAACAATTTCTAAAAGAAAAGAAGAAATCACTGGAAAAGTTAAAAGAAAAAAAAGAACTGTTCAAAGAATACAAAAAAGAGGTTAAAAAACTTGATTTCTTAATAGAAGATATGAAAAAATTCAGGAATGCTCTCGAGAAAACACAAGTTAATTTAAGAGAAAGGTTTGTAGAAGCTGTTAACGCAACGATGAATGATATATGGGAAGATCTATATCCATATGGTGATTACACGGGAATCAGACTAAACGCAAAGGAAGGTGACTACAACCTCGAGTTAAAAGAAAATAATTCTTGGTTAAGTGTTGAGGGTGTGATATCAGGCGGTGAAAGAACCGCAGCATGCCTAACTTTAAGGGTCGCTTTCGCGCTAGTTCTAGCTCCCAATCTAAAATGGTTGGTATTGGATGAACCCACACATAATTTGGATGAGAGAGCTGTAGAAGACCTCGCCGAAGTTTTGAGAGATAAAATAAATCAATTTGTAGATCAGGTATTCCTTATAACTCATAATAAAAAGTTAGAAGACGCCGTGACAGGACATCTTTATATTTTGAAAAGAGATAAGGAAGAGAACGAACCCACGAAGACAATAAATGCTCAATCACCGAAAGATTGATTCACATAAAGCTTTTGGCATCTTTTCTATCTTGTTCTTTATTTTCAGTATATTTCCTGGCAGCCTCCTCAAGAGGTGTACCCATCTCGCTCTCCTTACTTTTTCTTTCTCTCACCTTAAGGAATACGGGATAATTAACAGCACCACCAACCACCAAAGCCTCACCGACCCTCAAAGAAGTAATCGTGTTCAAAACATCAGAAGTGAGGCCTTCGGAAGACTTTTTTATATGATCCAAATCGTAAGGATTGGTTATTCTCAAAAATATATGAGTATTGCATTGAGAAATCGCAGTTGTACTTAGATTGACAGGCCTTTGGGAAATCAAACAGAGGCATGCGTTGAATTTCCTACCTTCCCTCGCTATCTTCTCTATGATTCCTTTGGATATTGCATTTTCTCTAGAAACATTCTCTGGGGCAAAGTTATGGGCTTCTTCGAATACCAATAAGAATGGAGGTACCTTTTCCTGTCTTCTCGCATTGAACAATTTTCTGGCAATATATGAAGCGAGCATCTGTCTCTTTCTGAAGGAAAGTAAATCAGAAACGTCCAAAACAGTCAACTGTCCTGGTTTAGCCAGTTCATTTAGATTGGGATTATCAGAGACACCGAAAAAACCAGTGTTCTTTAACCTACCGAGAAGAGAAATTAAAACATCCTGGGTACTTGTTTTGATTTTCTCATCTGATTTAACCTTGTCCAATACATCATCCAAATCGTAGGTACTCCCTCTTTTCTCGTTTCTAATTTCAGAAAACATCCTGTCCAATTCTCTTCTCTGAGCCCGAGATAATTTGGGGAGAAACTCACTTATCTGAGAAGAAGTTATACTGGGAACACCTATTTTGAAATCCTTTCCTTTTATAAGATTTGTCTTCCCCATATATCTTTCGTCATCAGCAAAACCGGAATACTCTCCATGAGTATCTATTACAATAGTTGCGACCTGGCCATCTTCCGGGTTCCTATCTAGTAATTCTTCAAATAACACAGAAGTCAGGTAAGACTTGCCACTCCCGCTTATGGACAGGATAGCCAAATGTTTTTGGAGTAATTTGGTCATGTTCAACTTCGCAGAGAGATTATGAGAAGAAACTTTTCCTATTTCGAGCCCTTTCTCCTGATCGAATCCCAGAAAAGAGGAAAGTATATCCTCATTGGATAGAGTTATCTTGGTTCCGGGAGAGGGTGGAAAACTACTTCTCTCAAAGGAGCTGTTTTTATCCGACCAGACACCAAGAATCTTGGCTTCTCCTATCAAGTATTCCCATCTCTCGGTAGGAAAAACTTCCTTAATGTCTTTGCCTTCCTTCTCGTATTCGCTAATACTTTCTGCCCTGTTAAAATATTTGTTCGTTTTCAAGACATCCGTTATTCTGGCTATTACGTTACCTTCCTCGGTTTCGACCGAAATGAACTGGTTTTTCTTAACAACCTTCGAATCGTTCCTTATGACAAAAGAAAATTCGTTGCTGTTGGGTGTCTCCTGTGTCGAAATTACAGTTCCTATTTTTTCAGAATTATCCATTTTACCTACCTCGATTTCTCAATAATTATCTATTTTAAATTTAACACAAATAAATAAAAAATATGGGCAAATACAAATTCTTACACGGAAAACCAGCAATGGTTATCGAAACCAAGGAAGACAAAATACTTGTGGTTGGAGACCTTCATCTGGGATTTGAATATGAAATATACAAAAGTGGAATTTCCCTCCCAAGCAAAATGAAGGATATCAAAAAACAAATATTGGGTCTGATAACCGAAACCAATTCAGACAGAATAATCTTGCTTGGTGATGTTAAACATAATATTCCGAATACTAGCTGGCAGGAAAGGAAGGAAATACCAGAACTTCTGGAATCTTTGAGTAATAGAATAAGGGTGGATGTGACACCGGGCAACCATGACGGAAACTTGGAAGAACTTGCCCCGGATAACGTGAAAATACATCCAAGAAGTGGTTTCAAATTGGAAGAATTCTACTTCTGCCACGGGCATGCCTGGCCAAAGCCTTCTCTGCTGGAAAGCAAATATCTAGTAATGAGTCATATCCACTCATCCGTAGAATTTAGAGATGAACTGGGATACAGGAGTGTCAAAAGGTGCTGGGTAAGGGGTAATATGGAGAAGGAAAAGATGTGTGAAAAATACAACAAAGAAGAGGCAATGACAAAAAAAGGTATAATAGTTCCAGTATTCAACTCATTAGTTTCTGGGGTCCCCGTAAATAGAAATAAGAAAGAAAACGAAGAATACATAAGTCCGTTGATAAGGAACGGTATGATGAACTTCGAGGAGAGTGAAATCTACATGCTGGATGGTACCCATTTAGGAAAACTGAAAAATCTGGAATTGGAAAGATGATACGATGATAGAAATAATAATTATGGAACCTGAAATTCCTGGAAATATCGGCGCTATAGCAAGGGCTATGAAAAATTTTGGTTACGAAAACTTATTACTGGTAAATCCATGTGAAATAAATCAGGAAGCCAAAAACAGGGCAAAACACGCACAGAATGTTTTGAAAAATGCCGAAATACTGGAAAGGGATGAATTTGAATGGGATGATTACAACCTTCTTGTTGGAACCACAGGAATCATGAGCAATGAATACAAAGTATTGAGAAATTCCATCACTCCAAAAAAATTAAGGGAGAAGTTAAGTAGAGTTGAAGGTGATATAGGTATTGTCTTCGGTAGAGAAGGAATAGGACTTAGAAATGAGGAACTGAAAAAATGCGACCTAGTAACTCATATACCAACGTCAGAAGAATATCCCATTATGAATTTATCACACTCCGTTACAATATTTCTATACGAACTTTCCCAAGAAAAGGACGGGGAATTGTACCAATTAATGGGAAAAAATGAGAAGAAAACCATGCTAAAAGTATTTAAATACTTGGTCGAGAAAGTAAATTACAAAGATTATAGAAAGGATAAAACTTATCAAATCTTTAGAAATATTATAGGCAGGGGAATGATTTCTAAAAGAGAATCACACACTTTAATAGGATTTTTAAAAACCCTGATGAGAAATGTAGATAAAAGGTGAAAACGTGTTCAATATACTTGGGGATGGAAGTTGGTTGAATACATTAATCTACTTTGCAATGTTTTTCGCATTCATATTCTTATATCCCAAACTTATGATAAAGCAACTGATAATGAAAATAGAAAATGAAACGAAAAGGATAGAAAGTTGGAGAGACGAAGCCAGGGATACCGTGACAGTAACGATGAGAGACCCACCATCAGAAGACCTGAAAAAATCAGTAACCAATTTCTTGGATTTCTTTATGATAGAAC
>JBDGUQ010000086.1:0-8136 GCA_042215785.1 Candidatus Aenigmatarchaeota archaeon | reverse complement strand
TCCCATATAAAACTCCGATATTTCCTTTATTTTGTCTTTTTTGCCTTCCACTTTTTCTTCTATCTTGGCATCGTAGATAAGAACCTTTCCTGCCAACGGGTGATTCATGTCGATTCTGACTCTTCCACTATTGACTGAAAGTATTTTGGCTTCTCTGCCACCCATGTTCAATGTCATACCCGGTGCCGGTGTTATGTCCTGATCCTTTAATTTCTTTTCCGAGATAGTGGTTATTAGTTCCGATTTTCTGTCTCCGAATGCTTTCTCAGGTTCAATTTCTATTGTTTTTTCTTCTCCCACTTTCATGTTCATTAGAGCATCTACCAGGCCTTTCACGAGACCTTCCGTTCCCAGAATAACTGGTACGCTTCCATAGTTTATTCTTGGATTTTTGATTCCTTCTTCTTCTGCTATTTTTCCATCAGTTGTGTCGAAAATTTCTCCGGATTCCTTTATCTTTCCAGTGTAGTTGATCCTAATTATATCTCCATTTTTCATAGTATCACAAAAAAGTTTAATCACAAGATATAAAAAGGTGAAACCCGAGAAGAAATTTAAAGAAGGATTAGTAATAATAAATATGTCGGGAAATTTCGAATTTAGGCCTACAAAATTAAAATCCCTTTATAGAGCGTATTTTTTCATAGTTTGGATAATGGTTTTGTTGCCTGTTTTACTGATCTCAACATTGGCACCATTTATAATTTTTGCAATATTTTTAACCGTGGAATTAATTATAACATTTTTTGTTCTCTGGTGGATTTCGGCATACTACAAGACAGTTGTTTATAGAATAGGTAGTGAAGCTGTAGAACACGAGAGAGGTGTTTGGTTCAAAAAAGAGACGAACGTTCCCTTTAATAGGATAACAAATGTAGACACTTCCGAAGGTCCTGTGTCGAGAATTATTGGGTGTGGTTCGGTGAACTTGCAGACTGCTGGAAATTCTGCCCAGACGACGAGTCCTGAGTTATCTGTAAACGGTATTGAGAATTTCAAAGAGATAAGAGATCAAGTTTTAGAAGGTGTCAGAGGGTTCAAGTCTTCGAGTGCTGTTGAAACTTATGAGGAAGATGGGAAAGATTCAGATATCTTGGGAGAACTAAAGAAAATAAGAAAGATATTGGAAAGGGAGTAATTACTTGAAAACTATCGCTGGTTTTTCAGGCCTGGCCTTTCCCGCTTTATTTTCATTGCTTTCTTCTTCTTTTTCTATCCGGATTTTGGATTTCAACTTTTCGGATAGATGATTTTTTACTTCCATTAAAGAATCGAATTCACTCTCCTGTGTCAGAATCAATTTTGAAAGGTCATGCTGCTTTGAAAGTTCTTGGAAATAACTAGCGGTTTCCTTTCCGTGTTCCTTGAATTTGTCTTTTTTCATTATTTCGGATAGTTCTTGGCCTTTTGTTACTTTCCGATGTAATTCATATTTCCATTCACTGGAAACTATGATCTTTATTTTTTCTGGGTTCTCTATTCCTGTTATTTCTTTAATTTCTCTTACATCTCCCCTTATTTGATTTATCAATTCTTTCGATGCTTCTGCCTCTTCGTCTATCAAAGATCTATCCGGTTCTGGCCAGCTGGCCTGTGCGGCAAACCCTTCATTATCCATCTCTTCCCACAATTCTTCCGAGATGTGGGGAGCGAATGGAGTAAATAATAATACAAGGTTCTTTGCAAATTCTGTAAAAACGGTTTTCCTTATTTGAGATTCAGGAGCCTCGTTGATGTATTTATGTCCATTGCTTAACAGCTTTTCTATTTTGGAAATGGCAAAATGGAAATTCATCTTTTCCGTATCTTCAGTAACTTCTTCAATCGTTTTCTGAATATAGGAGAGATAGTATCTGTCATATAGAGTTCCTTTGTCGATGTCTTCCATTTCATCAATTAGTAAATCCTTATTTTCCATTATGAAATTGTAATAGCTTTTCATAAGTTGATGGGATTTTTCTATTCCCCTTTCCGTCCAGTCCACTTCTTTCTCTGGCGAACTTTTCGAAAGCATCAGGACTCTTGCCGCATCTGCCCCGTACTCCTTCACTATCCTGTCAGGTGACACGGTGTTTCCCTTTGATTTTGACATGACTTTTCCATCCAAAAGTACCATACCTTGGTTGGTCAATCTTTGGAAGGGTTCTCTGACCGGGGAGAGTCCTATGTCGTTCAGGACCTTTGTGAAGAACCTTGCGTATAAAAGGTGCAGTATCGCATGCTCTATTCCTCCCGTATATTGGTCTACGGGCATCCAATATTTGGCCTTTTCTTTGTCGAATGGTGCCCCACCAAAATCCGGAGAACAGAACCTTAAGAAATACCAGGAAGAATCTACGAATGTGTCCAATGTATCAGTTTCCCTCTTTGCATCTTTACCGCATTTGGGACATTTGACATTTACAAATTCTTCTACATGTTCAAGCGGACTGCCTTCCACATCTATTTCAATATCTTTTTTGGGCAATTTGACTGGCAAGTCTTCTTCTGGAACGGGGACAACACCGCAATCTTCACAGTATATTATAGGTATAGGCGTTCCCCAGTATCTCTGTCTTGAAATGTTCCAATCCCTCAATTTGTAATTTGTCTTTTTTTCAGCTTTATTTTCTTTTTCCAGTTTTTCAGTTATTTTATCTATAGCTTCTTTTGAATCCATTCCATTGAATTCTCCCGAATTGACGAGCTTCCCGTTGCCTGTATAAGCTTCTTTCAGTTCTTCTGACCCTTCTTCGGGTTCTATTACCTTTATTATGTCTATGTCGTGCTTTTTTGCAAAATCAAAATCTCTTTGATCATGTGCAGGAACAGCCATTATGGCTCCCGTTCCATATTCTGTCAGGACGAACTCTGCGATATATATGGGTATTTTTTCGCCGTTTATTGGGTTTATCGCGTACTTGCCGGTGAAAAGCCCTTCTTTGCCTTTCTGTTCCCTTTCCTGAGTCTTCATCTTCTTTGTCCTTTCTACAAATTTTCTTATTTCCTCGTTGTCTTTTGCCAATCTTTCTGATATGTCATGTTCCGGAGCTAAAGCCATGAAAGTACAACCATGGAGTGTATCAGGTCTCGTAGTGAAAACAGGTATTTTTTCACCATCTTCCGTTTCAAATATTATTTCTGTTCCTTTACTTTTTCCTATCCAATCGGTTTGCATCTTCTTTACTTTTTTCGGCCATTCAAGATCTTCAAGTTCTTCTATTAATTCGTCCGAATAATTCGTTATTTTGTAGAACCATTGTTCATTTTTCCTTACTTCTATTTCTGTCCCACACCTTTCACAACTCCCATCGACCACCTGCTCATTTGCTAGGACGGTCTTACAGCTGGGACACCAGTTTATCTCGGCCTCTTTTTTGTAAACGAGCCCTTTTTTGAAGAATTTCACGAACATCCATTGGTTCCATTTGTAATAATCTTCTCTATGTGAAGCCAGTTCCCTCGACCAGTCAAATGACAATCCCATCTTGTTCATGACTTCCTTAATATTTTCTATATTCGTATCGGTCCAATCTGCTGGGTTTGCACCTCTTTTTATTGCAGCATTCTCTGCCGGTAGACCGAAAGAATCGAATCCCATTGGGTATAAAACATTGTAACCTTGCATCCTTCTGAACCTTGCGTTGACGTCACCCAAACCATAGTTCCTCATGTGGCCTATGTGCATCTTACCCGAAGGATATGGGTACATGTCCAGACAATAAAATTTTTCCTTGTCTTCGTCCATTTCCGTCTTGAAAACTTTACTTTTCTCCCATTTTTCTTGCCATTTTTTGTCGATTTTTCGAAAATCTACCATTATCTCACCCTTTTATTGTGTTTAAAGAATTTAGTTGGGTGTTTATATTTTTGTCTATTCCAAATTTTCCAGCAGTTTTTGGAGTAGAACGTATTCACCCATTATTGTCACCAAACTTATCTATAGATTAAAAGTTAAAATACTTAAATGTTTCATAATATGTAAGTAAAAGCAAGGGCTCGTAGCTCAGCCTGGATTAGAGCACCAGCCTTCTATCTTGGATAGAAGATTTGACCTTTCGGGATGATAGGAAGAAAGCTGGGAGTCGCGGGTTCAAATCCCGTCGAGCCCACTAAATTAAAGATTTAAATAACTTGAGCACCCTAATGTTAATTGTTAACAAGTGATTTTAATGGCTAGAATAATTGCTGTTGCCTCCGGAAAAGGTGGCGTAGGCAAAACGACAACTATTTCTAATCTCGGAGCTATATTGACCGAAGTTGGTAAAGAAGTTGTTGTTGTCGACGGAAATCTGACTACGCCAAATCTATCCCTCCACTTTGGAATACCACTGTATCCGATAACTTTACATGATGTTCTGAAGGGCGATGCCTACATAACGGAAGCTATGTACATACATCCAAGCGGTGTAAGGATAGTTCCGGCAAGCCTAAGCATAGATGATATGGAGGGAACCGATGTAAGAGACGTTCCGAGTACTTTGACGGATTTATTGGGAAATACTGAAATGATATTGATGGATACAGCAGCTGGATTAGGTCAGGAAACTATTTCTACCCTGGAAGCTGCTGACGAGCTTCTATTGGTTACACAGCCCGATTTGCCTTCTATAACAGATGCCCTGAAGACCAAGAGGGTGGCCGAGGAGATGGGGACAGAGATATTGGGAGCGGTTTTAAACAAAGTGAGGGGAAGTAAAACTCAATTAACCGAATCAGAAGCTAGAGACATGCTGGACAATATTCCATTATTGGCCAAGATACCACACGATAATAATGTTCCCGAAAGCATAAACATGAAGAGGCCTGTGGTTCATCATTCACCTGATTCACCCGCCAGTTCTGGTTTCAGACAGTTGGCCAGTGAATTGATCGGCGAAGAAATAAAGTTCAAGGGGAGTAACCGAGGATTCTTTTCGAAACTTTTGGGATGGCTCAGGGGTTAATTCACTGCCTTTAGAATTTCCTTCTTTACGTTTTTTACTCCATTATTTTCCTTACTCATCTTCTTCAGTTTTTCAACGTTTTTCTCCATCTTCTTGTCGTTTAAACATCTTCTTATGAGTTTTCTAATATCCATTTTCTTGAGTTCTTTTTGGTGAACTATTTCAGAAATTCCCAGTCTTTTTGCATTTCTCGCGTTTTCTTCCTGTTCTGGTTGTCCATCCATGGGTATAATTATGCTCTTCTTTCCGAAGGTTACCAAGTCAGATAGAGTAGAGAGACCAGCTCTAGACACCACGAGATCTGCTGCCTTTATGTATTTGTATATTTCATCTAGCCAGCCCTTTTTGATAAATGTACCGTTTTTGATGTCGAAATTTTTGTTCACATCTGCAACATTCAATAAAGTGTATGTATTTTTCATTTCCTTGAAGTTCCTTTCCAAGTATGGGACAACTGCCTTCTTGCTGAAACCCGGACCACTTATACTTGCAAGGACGAACGGACTTTCTACATCCAATTCTTTTTGTAATTTTTCTTTGGGTGGTATATCTTTCGGATACTTCCTGCTACAGAATCCAGTAAATTTGTATTTTTTGATTATTTCGTTTTTAGTACTTAATGAAGTCTTGCATAATGAGTACCTGTATGGCAGATCCGGTATCAATATACTGTCGGCCCTTTTCAAAATCTTTGACCAGGCCCAGGTGAAGAAAGCACCGACCTGCTTTTTGAATATGACATTGGGCAAGACAGCTTTAGTTTGGTTTACGAGGAAAAGGCTTGGTATTTTCTTTTCAGCTCCTGCGAATAGCGTAGAATATCTACTATCTGATAGTATTACATCGGGCTGTAATTTTTTTAGATAAGCCTTTTCCTTCCTTACCTGTGCCAGAAATTTTTTTATTAAAGGGGCCCCTTTGAGAAGCGTCGCGTAGGGATCCGGTGTTCCGTCTTCTTTTTCTTCCCATAGAATATCTGGGGAGTATAAAGTTTTGAAATCCTTTTTCAAAAAATCATATGCCGAATCGTACGTAGAGAATATAACATCTATGCCTTCCTTTTCAAGCTCTTTGGCTATGGCCTTGCATCTGCCCGCATGTCCCATTACTATGCCACAGACTCCCATATAGACTAACATAAGTTATAATTATAGAAACGGCGCAGTTATAAATAATTTTTCTGCATTCAGAATATTTCCCTGCCCCTTAACAGGTAAAGGATAACGAATATCATTATTAACAACGGAACTGAAAATATTATAGGTAGATTCTTTTTATTAACTCGTTCTTCCTCTTGATTTTGTTTGTCTTCGGGATTTTCTTCTTCTATTTCGATACATTTGTAGTTTTTACATCGGAAACCTTTTTGGCATGCCTTCTCATCGTAGTAAGAAGAATTTACACAACATTCGAACGGGCATATTTTGTCGTCTTCTGCAACAGCAAAGTAAGAGAATCCAGGTGTAGTGGATTCGTATTTTATTTTAGTTTTGGTTTCGGAAATTTTGGTGGTATTCAATTTTTCCCATTCGTCTTCATGATACCTGTACAGGTAAACATGGTCTTCATTTACTTTTCTTTTCCTTATCCAGGATCTGTTGACAGAAAACCTTATTTTTGTTGAGTTTATATCTTCATCTCTCAGGTTCTTTGAATCTATTTTGAGATATTGATACACTTTTTTGGATACCTCTGTTTTTATGTTTCCCTCTTCTTCCCTTTCTCTTGAAACGCTTATTTCTACGTTGTTAGCTCTATTTTTGACGGACAGATCGATAGACTCCACACCTATGTCAGTTTTATTTATCTCCATCATTACCGTTGCTCCCCTATTTACCATATTCCATCTTTTTCGGAATTGATCTTCCTGTCCTTCCGGTGGGTTCGGTGGTTGGGGTGGGGCAGGCATATGTCCCCCACCATTTTCATCATCCTCCTCTCCTCCACCTGTATTACCATCGTCTATTTCTACAGAAAATGATATTGATTTGTTGGAACCTACATGGGATAATGTATCGTTGCAGTAAACGCTTAGGTTATATGAACCTTCATTTAGAGTAATTGTATCCGATAGTTCAGTTAATGTTCTATTCTCATCATTTTCGTTTGGGCTCCACCAGCATTTGTCTACTTCTTCATCAATCACGATGTCAAATTCTATTTGAGAAGTTTCATAGGTCTTTTCTTCGGGGTTTTCAATAGTTATTTTCGGTGGAGATCTATCGACTTCAAATGTTCTGTTGTAATCAGTCCAATCGCTGTTTTTTGTGGAGTCATTACAAGAACCCATCCATTTCCATGTCCCTTCTGGAATATTTTCTACAGTTACGTTCCATAGTGAATTATTTTTCGGGGACAATTTGAAACCCACAATATCCCATCCATCGTACCAGTTACCTAACAGTTGCATGTTATTTAGTGTTTCGTTACTGTAACATCGCATTTGGAAGGTTACATTTCCTTCCGTTGAGAAATTATTTGGAGGAGAAGGGCCATGCACAACTCTTGGAAATTCTACTGAGGCCAGATTACTTAGTGGTGCCCAGTCTACGTTTTTATCATTTATAGTTTTTGGAGTATCGCATATATAATCCAGGTCGTCATCAAGACAATTTTCTGAAAAACCAGTTCCATCAGGTGCTGCCCAAAAATTTCCCCCGATATTTCCGCCCTTCATTATGTTTTCCTTATTTTGTTTTGTTGCGTTCCACGTATTGTTTTCGGTGGGCTTATAGTCTATTGGATATGTTACATTAAAGAAGTTGTTGTAAATTGTATTGTTTACGCTGAAATTTCCGAATCTAATAGCTCGTTGATTTGTTTCATTGTTAAAGAACCTGGAGTTTTTGATTGTATTGTTATTGGAATTATCTATTTCCATCCCTCCCCATCCCGTACATGTCGTATTGAAATTTGTAATATTGTTGCCATCGGAGTTCTTTAGTCCAATTCCCCACCATCCAGTTGATTCGGAATACGTGTTATTTATTATGTTCCTATCGGCGTTGTTCAGGTATATTCCATCCCAAGCCCTTGAAAAAATATACAAGTTGTCTAATTTGTTTTTACTGGAATTTTCTAGATTCAATCCATACCAACCACCGGTGAAAATTTCTGTGTTTGAGACATTGTTTTCATGGGAATCTTCAAATAGGACTGAATCCCAGTCATCCTTATCTATTAGAAGGTTGGATAGCGAATTATTGTTGGA
>JBDGUQ010000107.1:0-8282 GCA_042215785.1 Candidatus Aenigmatarchaeota archaeon | reverse complement strand
TAATGATACGATTAGCGAAGAGAAGATAAATCATATATTGGATGAGATTGAAGAGGCAGATTTTACAGTTTTCAAGGAGAGAGAAAGGATATTTGAATAATCTTAATTCTCCTTCCGTAATAATTTTGAGTTGGAAAGTAATTCTAGATTTGGGGAACAGCTAAATACTATTTTTGAATTGTTGATTTCATATATATGAAAACAATTTCATCTAAATTTAAAGTTATTTTTAATAGAATCTTACAGGAAACAATTCTAAGGAATAGATTCAAAGTATAATACTTAAAAGTAGAAATTAAAATTTTAAATCATTCCAATAAAAGATTAATAAACCTAAATTCGTATTTATTGGTTAAACTGAACGGTGGTTAAGATAGAGTTCAAGTTGAATTTGGAAAGTTTGAAGAAATTCTGTAGGAAGAGATGGTATCTAATAGTATTGCTATTCATATTTCTACTATCACTACATATAAGGCTATTTACAGCTGCGAAGGACTGGTTATTGGCTTTTGACCCCTACTTCCACTTCCGATATACTAAATATATTGTTGAGAAGGGATTCCTACCTTCCTGGGATCCCATGAGCTATTATCCACCTGGAAGACCCCTTAACCATCCACCGTTGATGCATTATTTGACGGCTTACCTATATAAGATATTTGGTGGTGGAATGTCGCTGATGGACCTTACCAAAAATATGGCCGCTGTGTATGGTGCTATAGCGACAATACCTGCATTTTTCCTCGCCAAGGAATTTTCAGATTGGAAGGCGGGTTTGATAGCTTCTGTTTTTATAGGAACAAGTGGAGCCGTTCTTTCCCGATCAATGGCGGGATTCTATGATACTGATGGTTTAGTAGTTTTCTTCACACTTTTGACGATGTATCTTCTCGTGAGAGCTTTCAAGAGGAAGAAGTTAATTGATTATACCTTTGCTACATTGGGTATAATCCTATTTGCCCTCACATGGCCAATGGTCTGGTATGTACCCATAATAGTTATTATGGCAACAGTTTCATATTTCATTCTATTGACAGTTCTTGGCAAGAGGGAGTGGAGAGAGGGTAAAAATGAACAGATGCCTGAGATTGGTGAAAGGTTTAATAAGGCATTAAAATCATTGAAGGAAACCATAGTTCCACTCTTAGTGATTTTTGCAATCTCATCTGGAATAATGTGGTTATTGGGTTATACACCCTATGATCGAATATTAAGTTTGATTTCATTTACTTCCAATCCCTCACAGGTTCAGATAGTGAATGTTTCGGTTGCAGAGTTGCAGAATCTAAGTGTTTTTGGTGGTGCATGGAAGAGGTTATTTTCCGAACTGTCCATACCTCTTATATTTGCCGGAGCCGGTTCCCTGCTCCTATTGAGGAGAGATCTGAAGGATGGTGCAATACTGCTAACCTGGTTGGGAATAACATTCTATTCAATAACCAAGGGTGTTAGATTTATGCTTGTATTTGCCCCCGCCGCCGCAATTGCGGGAAGCGTGGCCATATCGGAGGCATACAAAAGTCTGAAGGATCTTGGAGATATCGCTCCTCTGGTTGGATTTGCTTTCCTGGCTTCAATATTTGTATCATTAAGTAGACCCTCCCTTGGAATTGTAATTTCAATATTAACGGCAGTTGGAGTTCTAATGATTTCGCTTTTCTGGAAAAAAGAAAGTGAAATCCCTTCCCTTTCAAAGCCTTTGATTGTCGGCGTTGCCATAATAGCATGTTTAATAACGGTTTCGCAGGCGACGCAGGTAGCTTCGCAGCAGACTCAGAGAAATCCCCTTCCCGCCCATTGGAAGAATGCATACTTCTTCCTAAAGAATGAGACTGCCCAGGATTCTGTCGTGGGAACTTGGTGGGATCCCGGTCATAGGATAGCCGGTGTTGCAGAGAGGAGAAATATTGCTGATGGGGCACACTGTCCCGACAAGTACTGTGAACCCGGTCTCAATACTCGTATAACCCACCTGGGGAAGATTTTCGTTACATCAAATGAAAGCGAGGCTGTTAACCTATTGACAAAATATCGAGGAAATGCCTCCGAGATGTACTGGATAGCCTCGCAGGATTTAATTGGCAAGTTCAGATGGTTGCAATACTTCGGAACGGGATGTGACGGAACGGGCATTTTAACATCTGGTGGGCAGCAGAAATGTCCTCTATATTCACAGATGAGAATTGAAAACCAGCAGCAGAATAAACTGATTTACAAGGGTGGAGTTGTTTTGGATATGACAAACCAAACATTCGTTCCAAAGATACAAAATCAGGGACGTGAGGCAGTGTTTGAAAGAATGTTAATGTACCAAAATGGAGAAGTAAATGAAATATCATTCAAGGACGAATATAATAATACCATCGATGGTACCCTGTGGGTACATCCCCAGTTTAGTTTTGTAGTTTACATTCCACCCCATCTTGAAGATTCCATGTTCACCAAGATGTTCTTTAGGGAAGGCGAGGGATTGGATAAGTTTGACCGGGTTTTCAGAAACAGCTATGTTAAGATATATAAATTGAACGTTACGAGTTCTGGTTAAAATGCTTAGAAAGGGAATGTACCTTCTTTTCAGAAAGCAATTTGTCCCAAGGATAAAGAGATGCAAGTTCTTTGAAAGAATGTTCCCCCTCGTAAGGGGCGATATAGGAGGTCAATCAAGGATCCACACTTTTTTGGCAAAGCAGGCTCTCAACGATTCCGATTATGAGATCTATCCAAGACCAGGGGGAAGTATTGTGGACGAGGATTGGGATAACTTAATTATTTTAGATGCATGTAGATATGATCTGTATAATGAGATGTTTGGGTGTGAGAAGAGGATAAGCAGGGGGACGACAACTTCCGAATGGCTCAGGATGAATTTTAAGGATTTCTATGACATTACATACATTTCTTCAAATCCCCACATTTCCGATAGAAAGTTGGATGACTTCAGGGGAACTGACCACTTCTCTCACGTGGAAAATGTATGGGATCATGGGTGGAACTATGAACTTAATACGGTTTTACCAGAGAAGATAACTAAAAGTGCCATTGAATTGAATGAAAGTTCTGATGGGAGAATGATAATACACTATATGCAGCCCCATCAGCCCTTTGTGGGAGATTATAGGTTGGATTATCCCGGGAAGGACAATCCCGCCAAAACTGTTTTCGATGCATTTGTCCTGGGAGAGATTTCAAGGGAGGATATGTGGAAAGCATATAGATCCAATCTCCGATATGTCAAGGTTGAAATTGATAGATTATTGGATAATCTGGAGGGAACTACAGTGCTGACAGCTGATCATGGAAATGCATTCGGCCCCCTATTCTATGCACATCCACCGGGAATAAGGATAAGGGAGCTGGTGGAAGTTCCCCTCAAAATCTTTAAGGGTTAAATATCCAAAATTTTCTTTGGAATGCTCAATAATAATATAGCCCCCATTAACATGTAAATCCAATAGTTAAGGAATCTTCTTAAGATTACTGCTGAAGTTAAACCACTTACGGGAATTGTGAGGAACATTGAGAACATGGAAACTGCGAGAATTTCTCCGGAACCCAAGTTTCCCGGAAGAAAGGTCAAAACACCTATTAATGTTGACAGGACTGTAACCACCACAACTATTGTCAGGGATACTTCATATCCCAATGCATAGAATGCAAACCATCCCGGAATGCAGTTAACTACCCAGATAGTGAGGGAAATTACTAGAGCTTTGGCTATCTCTCTCCTGTTCTTATATTTCCTTATTGATTTCCTCATCTTCGATGAGAACTTCTCTATTTTGCTTTCCAGTTTCTCCACGCGCGGAATGAATGAAAATATCGAAGTCAATCTTTGTAGGAACTTTTCCAATTTTTGACCCGAAAAGACCAGATGTAGGAATGAGGTTATGCCCGTTATATATAATATTATTGCAATCCAGGCCCAGAGAATCATATCCGTGGCAATCCCTATAAATACCATCCCAAGGATGGAAATTATTATCATTGAGATGAGATCCATTATTCTTTCGAAAAAGATCGACCCCATACTTTTGCTAAAACTTTTCCCCTCTATTTTCTTTACCAATCCCGCCCTGACCGGTTCTCCCGTCTTTGCGGGCGATAGGTTTGCGAAGAAGAGTCCTATTGAATAATACTTGAGACACTTCCTTAATGATAGTTTAATATCCAATCTCTTCAATAGCATCTTCCATCTAAAACCCCTCAATAGATAGCCAATTGACCAGAAGAAAATTCCCATTAATATGAATTCCAGGTTTGCATTCATCAGGGTATTGAAAACCTTAAGGGGATTTGAGAAATAGAGAAGGGTAGCAAGAAGTATCATTGAAATGCTGAATAAAATTAATCTCTTTTTCATTCTTATTCACTCTTATAACATTTATTTATTTGTATTTTAATTATTTCTTTATGTCAACGGCAGCAGTTATTCCGGGTTACAATGAAGCAGAGACAATAGAATTCATCGTGGAAGAAACCAAAAAGTTTGTGGATGGGGTTCTTTACATAGATGATGGCTCTAGGGATGGGACCTCACGGATTGCGGAAGAAGCCGGGGCGGAGGTTATAGATCTAAAATTTAACAGGGGGAAGGGATTTGCTCTCAGAACGGGATTTTCAATAGCGATAGCCAAGGGCTATGATAACGTTATTATGCTTGATTCCGACGGGCAGCATGATCCCGCATATATACCTAACTTTTTGAATAAATTGGAGAATAATGATATGGTTATTGGTTCGAGATATGCCGGCAGATTCTATACGGTTCCACGAAATGTTCTGGGAAACTTTGGTTTGAATTTTATAACCAACATGATGAGCTACGGTCCTCAGGGTTTGTTTGCACATAGGTGGCTTGGGGATACACAGTCGGGTTTCCGGGCAATTAAATCTGAAGCCCTGGAGAAGATGAACCTCAAATCCGATGATTATGCAATAGAATCCGAGATGATTTATGAAGCTGCAATTAATAATTTAAAGATAGAGGAAATACCTATTAGAATACCGGTGAGAGTTCGGGGAGTCACAATCAAGGATGGCATAAAAAATGCTCTGATGGTTTTCAAAAAAAGATTCAAACTTTGAATTCTAAGGTAGAATTTTTTTGGAGAATTTAAACTTTTTTAAAGAATAATAACCATTATACTAATCATGATTATTGAAAGGCCAGAATTGAGAAAAAGAATAGAAGATTTGAATAAGTGGACCATGGTTTATGGCAGAAGAAAGACTGGAAAAACTTTTCTATTAAGAGAATTTATACCACATGACGAATACTTCTTTGTAAAGCGGGACAGAACCATACTCTCACAGAGAGATGGTAAAATGGAAAGTATGATCTATGATACTTTTAAAGAAACACTGCAGAGGGAGTTGTCAAATGATAGGGTACTGGTGGTTGATGAATTCCACCGCCTTGGCGATGATTTTTTCGATCTTTTACATGGAATGAAAAAAAATGGAAGACTTATACTGGTTTCCTCTACATTGACACTTTCCAAAAAACTTTTGGGAAATAAATCACCCCTGATGGGTCTTTTCGCGGAAGTTTCAATACCAATCATAGATCTGTCCAATATAGTTGAAACCCTTGAAACCGAATATTCCAATAAAAAAGAACTTATGGAGCTTTCGATGGTTATCAGGGAACCAATAGCTGTTGATTATGTTAATGAACAGGAAAATGCGAGAAATGTGCTCATTGATGTTTTGCGAGGGTCCCTGAAAACTATACCTGCTCTGGTGGGGGAGATTTTTGAAGAAGAGGAACGTCAACTTTCAGCCATCTATGAAGGTATTATGAGGGCTGTTGCCACGGGATATAATGTTTCGGGACGTATAGCTGATTATCTATTTTCACATAATTTGATAGATAGAAATGATCCCAGTCTGGTTCAACAGTATCTATCCAATATGGTTGAATTTGGTATATTGAAGAAAACCAAAGTTTATAACAAGAATAGGAACAAATATTCTCATATTTCACCTCTAATATATCTCTATTATTATTCGGATGAACATTATAATATTTCGGAGAGAGATCCTTCGGAGGAGGAAATTGCGAGAATTGTGGATGAAATGATGCCCCGTCTTATTGAGAATACAGTCAGAGAATATTTGGCGAAGAGGGATGGATTAACGGAAGCAGTAATTGAAACCTCTGATTATGATGTGGATGTCTGTCTTTTGAAATTCCAGAAGCCGGAAGCTGTGGGAGAGGTCAAGTGGAAGGAAGAGGTTGAACAGAGCGATATTAACAGGGCGGAGGAAGTTTTATCCAAAATCGAGGCCGATAGACGATTCCTATTTGTTCCAGATAAAACCAAGGTTAATTCAGATGTTCTTGAAGTGATGGATGTAACAGACCTATAAATCTGCAATAAATAATTTAAAGATAGAAGAAATACCTATTAGAATACCCATTAGAGTTGGGGGAGTTACAGTTAAAGATGGTATAAAAATAGGATTCGGTTTTCAAAAAGAGATTTAAACTTTGAATGTAAGTTGATATCATGGAGATAAAGTACAAGAAGAAACAGCTTTGGTATGTATTGCTTTTTGCAGTAGTCATCACAAGCCTGGTTATCAATCTGAGCGTTTCTCTAACCGAACCCCTCGTGTTTGGAGATGAAGGCTATTATGCTGCCCGGGGAGAATATATTGCCGAGAATCTCGAAATACCCAAATATAGAGAACTCTATGGACATAGTGAAGTCTTTGATTCATACATGATTAGAGAACCAAATATTTTCTTTACCCTTTCATCTTTCTTCCTTTTGGCAGGAGAAATGGGCATGAAATTTTTCACACCCTTCATTTCATTGGTATCTTCTTTATTGGTTTTCCTTTTGGCAAGAAAACTTCATTCAGTCAGGGCTGGATTTTTTAGTGCATTATTTTATCTCGTCCTTCCGGCTATTACTACATATTCCATATTTCTTTATAGAGAGCATTTGGCTTTAATGTTTCTTTTAGCATCTGTATATATACTTTATAAATATTTTGAGAATGAAGATAATAAATTACTCTATACGTCGGGATTCTTATTTGGATTTTCTATTCTATCTGAGCCCGTTGCCCTGTTTGCCATTCCTCTCTATCTGGTTATCCTTTCAATTTACAAAGTTGGGTGGAGAGATTGGTTAAGGGAGGTTATTATAATTTCTTTATTATCATTTGTTGTGATATCTCCATGGATGTTGGTCCATAATTATTCACAAACGGGTAATTTTGGCTTTAAGGTTAATATGGCTCTTGATAAAATTCCTGGAATTAATGTTAATTTTGAGAAACAAGTTTTTAGGAAGGATCTTATTGAGAAGGAAACAGCAGGACTTAAAGGAGCTTCAGAAGTTGGAAAGGGAACTCATGGATTCCTGTATGAATATGGAGTATTGAGTTATATTCAATTTGCATATTCTTTACCAATATTTATATTTGCAATTTTAGGCCTTTCCTACTATTTTACTGATATGAAGAAAAAATACTGGATACTTATACTCTGGGCATTTCTTTTATTCTTTGGCCCATTCTTAACTGCTAGGATGAATGTGGAAACATTATCCAGAAATACACTATTAGTAACAGCCCCCATAGCAATTTTAGGTGGTACTTTTATATCAAAACTTTTTGAATATTTTGAAAATTTTGAAACTACTGGAAAAATAATATCGATATCTTTGTTAATAATCCTGTTGGTTTGGTCTCTCTTTGCAGTTTATACTAAGGCCGGATCAATTAGATCAATAAAACATTTTTCAAACTCCTTTTTCAAAGGTTGTGATTGGATAAGAGAAAATACTGAAGAAGATGCATTGGTGTACACTCTCTGGGGACATAGAGCAGATTATCACTGTAAAAGGAGTACTTTAAGTAATAATGATCCTGGTATGGAAGATGCTATAGTATCTGCAGATAATTATACCTATAGGGTATTCAAGGAACATGGAATAGATTATCTTTACATACAGAAATTTTCGATTAAGCAGGGCAGAGAAGCCACCAGCTATCCCCTCAGTTTCATACAGTATATTGAAAGAGACCCACATTATAAGAAAGTTTATTCAAATCCAAATAATTGCCTCTATAGTAGGAATCAAAATGATTGTGTTGTAGTCTATGAATTTTTAACAGAGGATGAAATGGATTCCGAAAAACCACAATTGAAAAACCCACTTCTCAATAAAACAAGTTCCATGGGTGGATAGATGTATTCCTTTTTACTAGGAGCAGTTTCTATTTTTCTGGCATTCATATCTACATTTATTTTTGTTAAGTATTGG
>JBDGUQ010000047.1:3897-8350 GCA_042215785.1 Candidatus Aenigmatarchaeota archaeon | reverse complement strand
CTTCAAATACCCAAGCTATTTTAGCTGGGGAACAAACTATGTAGGAAGTGAAGATTACAAGCCAATGGATACAGGAGAAGTGGATGTAAATGCCAACAATGTAGCACAAAACATCAATGTTTGGGCTTACAAAGAAGACGACACATCAAGTTCTATCTGGAGTGGAACACTTTATGAGCTCTACACTGGTAGCAATGCAATTCCACAAGGAGAAGAAATAGAACTACAGCCAGGAGATTACGGTAAATATCAATTCAAATTTGAACTTGACAGTGATGTAGAAGACAATTACCAAAATGATGGTGTAGAAGCTACATTTGAAGTCGAAGCTGTACAGGAAGGACAAGAATAAACCCGAGGAGGTTTAGAAAGTCCTCACCTCTTTTATTTTTTATTTTTGATTGGGTGCGATCATGAGGTAAAACTCACGCCCATCACCAAAAGGAGATTAGTAAGATGAAGAGGGAAAGATTACCCCTAAAGATGTTTGTATTAACATTTGTTCTATTCTTTGGTATATCTTTCATGCTATCAGGTTTCACAAACAGATATACGGGAGCATATCTAACCGATTCTGAGACTTCAGAAGGAAACGTTTTCCAGGCGGGGACATGGGACACATCACCACAGTCCGAGGATCTAAAGATAGATCTAAATGATGCCGAATTACACCCCCCAAATGGGGCAAAAAAATATCAAAGATTACATAAGATATTTCTAAACAACAGTGGAAGCGATGACATAACTATTGATGAATTTCACATAGAATGGAATAATCCCGGCAGTAATATTACATGGGTTCATCTGGTCGGGAAACCCAATATGTCCATAAACCAACAATCTCCCGCTCATCTTGATGTTGACTGGGTATTGTCCCCAGATGAGGAAAAACACTTGAAACTCCGGTTCAACTCTAATATGAAAGGGACCCACTTTAACCTTTCCTTCAAGATGGAGGATGGATCTGGAGAGGACTATGAGGTTATCCCCGATAATCCAATAAATATTACACAAGGACCCACATCCACAATACAGCTAGTTAAATGGGACTACGGATCCATAATATTACACCAAATATTTGGACAGGTTGATGTTTCATCCATGGAGGGTACATACGTTACTGGTGCAGAATTCTTCCTCAATGAGAAGGGAGAAAATGGTGAAGGATATCAAATGGAACTTGTCGATAATCACAGTGAGAGTACAGAAATTACATGGGAAGATTCTGAAGGATTGATCTGTGAGGAACCATGTACTATTTACCTACATGGCAAGGACTCAAACGGTAAGTGGGGTGAATTTGATTCCACCACAATTAGTTTGAATGAAAGTGAAGAAAATGAGACCTCTGATGGAGGGGGAACTTCCTCGGATAGCACAACTATTGAAAATGAAACAGACAGTAATAATGTTACTAACACTTCAAGCTCAATTGATTCCGATACTAACACGACATCAGATAGCGATGAAATTACAGAAGATTTTAACGATACATACACAAATGAAACGGAAAATCAAACCTCCACCAACACTACATATCTTGAAAATTCTATCATGTCAAATACTACAGAAAATACTACCACCAATTCAACGATATCTATCAATGAAACAACGGATGAGAATACTACTGTTGAAACCGATGTAAATGTTACTGAAAATACAACGGATAATACAACAATTATGGATGAAAATAATACATATACAAATGACTCTTCTTCAGATAACGAAAGTGTTGAGGAAAATACAACTATCGAGGTAAATGACACCGAAATAAATGAAACTACCGATGAAGAAAATCTGAACGAAACCACGGTAAATACAACGGATAGTGAAACTTCCACTGATTCCACGGAAGAAGATAACACAACAGAGACATACAACGAAACAGATATCATAGAAGATACAACGAATGATGATAACGAAAATAACACAACTGGTAGTAACACTACAGAATATAATCAAACAGATGGAGATGAGACCTCATGAATAGAAAAGTGAATATTTTAACCACGGGTTTATTGGTAATATTGATAATACCATTTGTTCTGTACCTGGCTCCTTTTGTCGTGGGCGGTAACAGATCCATGATAGTCCTGTCCTCATCCATGGAACCCGTTTTAAGCCCTGGAGATATCATCGTTACCAGTGGCATAGAACCGGAAGACCTCGAGAAAGGTGATATAATAACGTACAAAAGAGGAGACAATTATATAACTCACAAAATAATAGAGGTCAAAAATTCCGATCTTAGATTTAAAACCAAGGGAATAGCTTCAGAGGATCCGGACTCCAGTCTGGTCAATCCCTCACAGGTAGAAGGAAAAATGATGCTATCAATACCCTTCTATGGCTATATAATACATTATCTGAGGGGAGGAATAATACCCCTGCTCCTGATTTTGATACCTGCAGTATTACTTATATTCGACCAGGGAAAGAAAATAAAAAGACAAATGAACGGAGGACTTCAGTAAAGGTGATCGTATCTACAGAAAAATTACATTATTAGCGATTGTATTCGTACTCTCCATGCCTATTGTAATGGCAGACCCTGTAGACTTGGAGATATCTCCAAACAAGACAATATTCAACATAAACAATATGGTTCCCGGAGATTCCATGGGAAAAAATATAACTCTTAGTAATGTTGGGACTGAAATGGCCCACTTCGTCAGGATATCATCCGAAAGTAAAATGATTGTTGATGGAGGCAAGGAAAGCAATCTAAGAAATGTTATGTTCATGAACTTCACACTTGAAAACGATAAACTGAAAGGTTCGCCCATTTCATTTGAAATGCTTGAAAAATATGGCATCGTCTTTGCTCGCTTGGAACCAAACCAGGAAAAAAAGCTATACATGGACGCTATATTCTCACCTCAGGCTGGCAACAAGTACCAGGGAGACACTCTGGAAACCAACATAACTTTCTCCGCACATTTCGAAGCATACCTGGAAACATGCAGGAATTTTGATTCCAAAAAGGAAACGTTAGATGCCAGGGAGGAAACGGATACCCTCTTGGAATTAACTCTGGACAAGATAGTCAGTCCCTGTAATCTAACTATAGTAAAATTTAACGAAGGTGCAAACTTGGGTATTCCATCGCTAAATAAAACTATACAAATACACGCCTCCGAAGAGTTTGATAAAAATATCTCGAACAGGACAATAAAAATCTATTATAGAAATTCAGAAATTGAAGGTATT
This sequence comes from Candidatus Aenigmatarchaeota archaeon, assembly GCA_042215785.1. Classification (GTDB taxonomy): domain Archaea; phylum Aenigmatarchaeota; class Aenigmatarchaeia; order PWEA01; family JBDGUQ01; genus JBDGUQ01. The sequence goes on along the minus strand of JBDGUQ010000047.1, from coordinate 5,140 downwards.
GAGGAAACAAGCCTCGAGATGTACAGATACAATAAAACTACTGAGAATTGGGAATTGCTAAATAAAACCGGCGTTGAAACCGGCAATTCTGATGGATATTCCGGTTATGTGTGGGCCAACGTGAGTTCATTCGGTCGGTTTACAATAGGAGGCAACGAAATGGAGATAAGATCCTTATCCAGCAGTGGGGGCAACTACTGCAAAGAAAACTGGACCTGCACGGATTGGAGCGGATGCGAAGATGGAAACCAAACCAGGAACTGCAAAGATCTGAACGAATGTGGGACCGAAAGAGATAAACCAAGAGAAGTGAGGAGTTGCTGGGATGTGGAATTTGATACGGATGAATGTGGCATATGCTGTGACGGAAATACGGTATGTGTTGAAGGGAAATTGAAGGAGTGTATAGATGGGGAAGAGTGGAGAACTGTAAGGACATGTGATTATGGTTGTGAAAACGATCAGAAATGTGCAGGAAGTCCTGCAACCACAACAACCACACAGCCTGAAAGAGTCAGAACCCAAAATATAACACCGTTGGGTAGATTCATCTCAAACCCGGCTCCAGGAATATTAGCACTTCTACTGATACTTTTGTTCCTTCTGTTGGGTTGGAAAAGAAGGGATAAAGAAGAAAATGAGGAGGTGTTGAAGTGAACGATATAAGACCTATAGAAACTGATTATGAAACGGAAGATGGAAATTCCATCTTTTACAACAGACGGACGGATAGCTTCGGTATAGAAATTCAACAGCAAGAATTGAAGTCGGTGACTGAAGAGGAATTGAGAGAAAGAATGGATGAGGATACCTTTAAAACATTATTAGAAGAATATCAGAAAGAATAAACTTTAAAGTTTTGATTCTAAATTAACTATTATGTCACTGAAAGATAAGATTCTCGGTAGAGAGGAATTGAAGAGGAGAATAAAGACTCTCGAGCAGAAGGTAGAGGAATTGGACGAAAGGAGGAAAGAATTGAAAAGAAGTGCAGATAAGGAAAGGAAGCGAGCAAAAGAAGCAGTAACAGAAAAACAAAAAGTAGACGAAAAACTCAACAAAGCAAAGGACAAGATAAAATCTCTGGAAGGAAGGCTGGAAGTCAGTAAAAAATTTGAAAGTCCGGGGACAAAATCCAACAGGAGAAAAATGCCTAAACAGGATTTGGAAAATATAATAGAAAAATTGAGATCAATAGAAAGTGATGAAGAAGACCTATATTCAATATATCTGAAGCCTGATA